>DASPZC010000178.1:0-17861 GCA_035636455.1 Xanthobacteraceae bacterium | reverse complement strand
GCGCCTCTCCGCCCAGACCGCCGACCATTATTTCGACCACATCTCCGAATGCCTGGGCAAACCCGAGTTCCGCCCGCGCGCGCTGTTCGAGCGCTTCAATATCGAGGTCATCGCCACTACGGAAAGCCCGCTCGACGATCTGCGCCACCATCGCGCGATCCGCGCGTCCGGCTGGTCCGGCCGTGTCGTCACCGCCTACCGGCCCGACCCGGTGGTCGATCCGGAGTTCGCCGGGTTCCGCGAGAATTTGGACCGCTTCGGCGAGATCACCAATTACGACACGCTGATCTGGCAGGGCTACCTCGACGCCCACCGGCAGCGCCGCGCCTATTTCAAGGAATTCGGCGCCACCTCGACCGATCACGGGCACCCGAGCGCCCGCACCGCCGACCTGCCGCAGGCGGACGCCGAGCGGCTGTTCCTCAAGGTCATCGCCGGCGACGCCACGCCGGAGGATGCGGAGACCTTCCGCGGACAGATGCTCACCGAGATGGCGCGCATGAGCCTCGACGACGGCCTCGTCATGCAGATCCATCCCGGCTCGTTGCGCAACCACAATCCGGCGGTGCACGCGCGCTTCGGCCGCGACATGGGCGGCGACATCCCGACCCGCACCGACTACGTGCACGCGCTCAAACCCCTGCTCGACCGCTTCGGCAACGAGGCCAAGCTCACCGTCATCCTGTTCACCCTCGACGAGACGAGCTATTCGCGCGAGCTGGCGCCGCTCGCCGGGCATTACCCGGCGCTGCGCCTCGGGCCCGCCTGGTGGTTCTACGATTCGCCGGACGGCATGCGGCGCTTTCGCGAGCTGACGACGGAAACGGCGGGCTTCTACAACACCGTCGGCTTCAACGACGACACCCGCGCCTTCCCGTCGATCCCGGCGCGCCACGACACCGCCCGGCGGGTCGACTGCGCCTACCTTGCCGACCTGGTGGTCAAGCACCGGCTGGGCGAGGACGAGGCGCACGAGGTCGCGCGCGAGCTGGCACACGGCCTCGCCAAGCGCGCCTACAAGCTATAGCCGCGACGCGGTGCACGCGGGCGAAAAAACGGCTAAGCTGGCGCCGACGAGCCAAAATCCAGAAAATTCGGGAGGACCGTATGGACCGGGATCGCCGATCGTTTCTCAAAACCACCAGCTTCGCCGGCGCCGCGGCCATCGCCGGCGCGAGCAGCCTCGCGGTGTCCGTGCCCGCCGCGGCCCAGACGGTCCCTGCCCGGACGCATGAGCCGCGCGAGCTGCCGAAAGGCATGACATTCGCCACCCTCGCCCGTCCCGGCGGCCACGGGCTGGGCCTCAAGACCGAGCACGGCATCCTCGACGTCTTCGCCGCCGAGGCTGCGTTCAACGAGAATGCGCCGACCAGCATCACCGCGGTGTTCAAGGGTCGCGGCGATCTCGCCGGGCTGCACCGGCTCGTCGAGCGGGCGGCGGCAAGCGCCACGCCCGAGCGTTTCTTCGTGCCGCTCGACAAGGCGGCGTTCGGTCCCTGCGTGACCGGCCCGGAGAAGATCATCTGCATCGGCCTCAACTATCGCCGCCACGCGGCCGAGACCGGCAACCCGGTGCCGGCGACGCCGATCCTGTTCAACAAGTTCAACACCGCGCTCAACAGCCACGGCGGGTCCATCACCGTCTCGGAGGAAGACGCGGTAAAGTTCGACTACGAGGCCGAGCTCGTCATCGCGATCGGCCGCAAGGCGCGCAACGTCAGCGAGGCCGACGCGCTCAACCACGTGTTCGGCTACTGCACCGGCAACGATTTCACCGCCCGCGACCTGCAGTCGCGCACCAGCCAATGGATGCTGGGAAAATCCGGCGACGGCTATGCGCCGCTCGGACCCTGGCTCGTCACCGCCGACCAGGTCGACGGCGACAATCTCAAGATCGAATGCCGCGTCAATGGCGAGCTGCGGCAATCGTCGAGCACCGCCGACATGGTGTTCAATTGCCGGCAGCTCGTGAGCTATTGCTCGAAGTACATGACGCTGAAGCCCGGCGACATCATTTTCACGGGCACGCCGGAGGGCGTGATCGCCGGCAAGCCCAAGGACAAGCAGGTGTGGCTCAAGGCCGGCGACAGGATCGTGACCTCGATCGAGAAGCTCGGCGACCTGGAGTTCAGGCTGGTGTGAGGCATATACGCTCCTCATGCTGAGGAGCGAGGCCGCAGGCCTCGCGTCTCGAAGCACGCGATGATGGCGCGGCGCCTTGAACCATGCTTCGAGACGGCCTCCTGCGGAGGCCTCCTCAGCATGAGGTCGCGTGTTTTGTTTGCGCCGCCCGCATCGCCATCCACAGGCGCGCCGGCGTCAGCGGCATCTCGACGTCGGTGACGCCGAGCGGCGCCAGTGCGTCGAGCACCGCGTTGACGATGGCGGCGGGCGAGGCGATCGTGCCGGCCTCGCCGCAGCCCTTGGCGCCGAGCGGGTTGTGGGTGCACGGCTGGGTCTCGTCCAGTTCGGCGACGACGCCCGGCACGTCCGCGGCACGGGGCAGCGCGTAGTCCATGAAGGAGCCGGACAGCAACTGGCCGCTAGGCTCGTAGACGCACTGTTCGAGCAGCGCCTGGCCGATGCCCTGCGCCACGCCGCCCTGGATCTGGCCCTCGACGATCATCGGATTGATCACGGTGCCGATGTCGTCGACGCCCCAATAGCCGATCACGCGCACCACGCCGGTGTCGCGCTCGACCTCGACCTCGGCGACGTGCGTGCCGTTGCTGAAGGCGAAATTCGGCGGGTCGTAGAAGGCGGATTCCTCGAGCCCCGGCTCGATCGTCTCCAGGGGATAATCGTGCGGCACGTGGGCGGCCCACGCCACGCTGGCGAAATCGACGCGCCGGTCGGTGCCCGCCACGGTGAAGAACCCGTCGGCGAAGTTGACGTCGATGGCGGCCGCTTCGAGCAGATGCGCGGCGATCAGCTTGCCCTTGGCGATGATCTTTGCGGCGGCGCGGTCGAGCGCCGAGCCGCCGACCGCGATCGAGCGCGACCCGAAGGTCCCGGTGCCGAACGGCACCTGGTCGGTATCGCCCTCGTTCACCTCGATCTTGCCGAGCGGCACGCCGAGCCGCGATGCAATGATTTGCGCGAAGGTCGTCTCGTGCCCCTGTCCGTGGCTGTGGGTGCCGAGCATGGCCTGGACGCCGCCGTCCGGACGCACGCGGATGGACGCGGATTCGAAGAACCCGCCTCGCGCGCCGAGCGCGCCGGCAAAGCGCGATGGCGCCACGCCCGACGACTCGACGTAGCAGGCGATGCCGATGCCGCGCAGCAGCCCGCGCTGCGCCGCTGCCCGCCGCCGCGCGGCAAAGTTCTGATAATCCGCAAGCGCAAGCGCGCGGGCGAGCACGCGCGGGAAATCGCCGCTGTCATAGGTCGGGCCGATCGGCGTCTTGTAGGGCATGGCGGCGGCTGGGATGAGATTGCGTCGGCGGATCTCGGCGCGGTCGAGCGCCAGCTCGCGCGCAGCGTGATCGGCGAGCCGCTCGAGCACGTAGCACGCCTCCGGGCGTCCGGCGCCCCGGTACGCATCGGTCGGCAGGGTGTTGGTGAACACGCCGGTGCATTCGACGAAGATCGCCGGCGTGCGATACGGCCCGGCGAGCAGGGAGCTGTAGATCGCGCTCGGGATGGCGGCGCCGAAGGTGGACACGTAGGCGCCGAGGTTGGCGATGGTGGCAACGCGCAACGCGAGGAAGCGGCCATCGCGGTCGAGCGCCAGTTCGCCGCGGGTCAGATGATCGCGCGCCTGGTTGTCGGCCAGAAAGCTCTCGGCGCGGGTCGCCACCCATTTGACCGGGCGGCGCAAGCGGCGCGCCGCCCAGGCGACGATCGTCTCCTCCGGATAATGCTTGCCCTTGTAGCCGAAGCCGCCGCCCACGTCAGGCGCGACCACGCGCAGGTCGCTTTCCGCCAGCGCCAGCTCTTCGGCGATGAAGCGTCGCACGAGATGCGGCACCTGGGTGGTGTCATGGATGGTGAGTCGCCCGGTCGCCGGATCGGGCGCGGCGAGCACCGCGCGCGGCTCGATCGCCGCCCCGACCAGGCGGTTGTTGACGAGGTCGAGCGAGACGGCATGCGCGGCGCCGGCAAAAGCCTGGCGCACCGCCGCCTCGTCCCCGCGCGCCCAGCAGAAACAGACATTGCCGGGCGCCGTCAGGTGCAGCTGCGGCGCGTCGGCGGCGATCGTCGCACGGCCGTCGGTGACGGCGGGAAGCGGCGCGTAATCGACCACGACGCGCTCCGCCGCGTCCATCGCCGCGAGCAAATTTTCGGCGAGCACGGCGGCGACCGGCTCGCCCACGTGCCGCACCGCCTCGCGCGCAAGCGCAAAGCGCGGCGGCTCGGCCATGGGCCGGCCGTCGCGCGAGCGGATCACCCAGAACGCGCGCATCGGGCCGACGTGGTCGGCCGCCATGTCGGCTCCGGTGAAGACCGCAATGACGCCGGGGCACCCGCGCGCCGCGGCGACATCGATCGCGCCGATGCGCGCGTGGGCATGGGGCGAGCGCACCAGCACGCAATGCAGCTCGCCCGGCAGGCTGATGTCGGCGACGTAGCGGGCGCTGCCGCGCAGATAGCGCGGGTCTTCGACGCGCCGCACCGACGCGCCGATCCCCTCGCTTGACCCCGCACTGCGCACCTACTCGTATTCCTCGCGCACGAGGTCGAGGCGCTCGAACGCCGAGCGGTCGGACACCACGAACAGATCGGCTTCGCCGTCGAGCGCGCGATGGCTCGCCCAGGTCCAATGCGGGATGGTGAACACGTCGTGCTGCGACCAGTCGAACGCGTGATCGCCGATGCGGGAATGCCCGCTGCCGGAGACCACCAAGCAGATCATGTTGTAGGTGACGCGCCTCTTGCGCGTCGCCTCCGCGCCGAGCCGCACCGCGCTGCAGGCGAAGGTCGGCATCACCGGGCCGCCGGTCGCCGGATTGACGTAGCGCACGGTGCGCGCGCCGTCCGCGCCGGCCGGCATTGCGGCGAGCATCCGGCGCGTCGCGGCACCGGGATAGCGGTATTTCGGCGAGTGCAGGCCGTTGGCCGGCGCATCCGCGGCGACGAGGCCGGCTTCGCTCCACAGCCGCTCCTCGCCCTCGTCCACCTGCCAGAACTCGTTCGCGCGCGGGTCGCCCGGCTCGAAGAAATGGGCGTCGAGCGCGCGGATCAGCGGCATGTTGGCGGCGTCGAACCAGATGATGCGATGGTCGCTCTCGTTGATGTGGCCGTGCCAGCACATGGGCGGGGTGAGGATGAGATCGCCCTCCTTCATCTCGCAGCGCCGGCCGTTGACGATGGTGACGGCCCCCTCGGCGCGGGTGGCGAAGCGGATCGCCGCGCCGGTGTGGCGATGCGGCCGCGCGCGGTCGCCCGGCTCGAGCACGGTGAAGGCGGCGAGCATGGTGCTGGTGGTCGTGGTGTCGTCGCCGAACGCCGGGTGCGCGAGGATGAGCGCGCGGCGCTCGATGTCGTTGATCGACACCTCCGCGACCGACTGGTGCAGGAACGGCTCGATGTCGCGCCAGTACCAGATGAACGGCGCGTCCTTCGCCTGTGGCCGGACCGGCGTGATGCGCTGATAGCGGTCCCACAGCGGATGGAGATGGCGCGCCGCCAGCGCGTCGACGAACGAGGCATCCGCGTGCGCCGGCTTCGCTGTCATGGGCTCACCTTACACCGACCAGGCAAATTGTGAGTCGTCATGCCCCGCGCAGGCGGGGCATCCAGTAACCGCCGTCGTCGCAGTATTATTTGATACGCCTGTGTTTACTGGATCGTCCGCCTTCGCGGGCGATGACAACTGGTGGGTCATTGCTCAGGACCGCTGGTGTTGCTCGTTGTCATGCCGGCAAATATTCATGGTTTCGGCTGCCTGGCCAGCACCTCGTCGACGTTTGCTTGATCGACCAGCAGGTGCTTGATGAAGGCCTGCTTGCCCAGCAGCTCGCCCTTGAGCGCGCGGTCGAGCATGTCGACGCCGAGCCGGCCCCATTCGAACGCGTTCAGCTCGACGGTGAGCGCCAGGTTTCCCTCCTTGACCGCGCGCAGGGCCGGCGGCACGCCGTTCATGCCGGTGACCAGGGTCTGCCCCTTGCGGTTGGCGGCGAGCACCGCCTGCATGGCGCCGAGCGCCACGTCGTCGTTCGAATTGTAGATCGCCTTGAGGTCGGGGTTGGCGACCAGCGCGTCCTCGGTGTGCTTGACCCCGCGCTCGCGCGTGAGCGCACCGTCGGTGCGGAACACGATCTTGATGTCCGGATATTTCGCCATGACGTCGGTGTAGCCCTCGGCAAGATTGCGGAAGGCGGGCGCGCCGCTCGGCCCCAGGATCATCGCCACCTTGCCGCTGCCGCCGATGTGCTTGGCCGTCCACGCGGCGATCTCGCTGCCGATCCCTTTCTCGTTGATGGCGACGTGCAGCGTCTGGTTCGGCGAGGCGGACCCGCGCGCGAGCGAGATGATCGGGATTTTCGCCTGCGCTGCCGCGTCGTAGGCGGCGTTGACGCCGACCGCGTCGATCGGCGAGATCAGCACGCCCTTGACCCCGCGCGCGATCAGGTCCTGCACGCCGTTGATCTGCTTGAGCTTGTCCTCGTTGGAGGAGACCGCGACCACCTCCCAGCCGAGCTCCTGGGCGCGGGCGCGGATGCCGCGCAGCATGAGGATGTAGAGCGGGTTGTCGTCCTGGGCGAGCGCGACGCCGATGGTGATCTTGCCTTGCGCCTGGGCCGGTGCGGGCGACAGCAAGGCCGGCGCGGCGGCAAGCGCCAGAACCGTGAAAAGTGCGCGACGCGAGCAGGCCATGAGCGTTCCCCTTAGATTTACCGCGATCGTAGCCGGTCCGCGGCGGCGGCGGCAATCACGCGGCCCTATCGCAACGATCGCCAGCTGAGCCGAGGGAGCAGCCCGCGCGCGGGGCAGGTGTCTGAATTTTTAATACCTGAACGATTGACACTCGGCCAAGGTCATGCTTTATATTGTGCTGGAGGAACGTGGCCCAAACGACCGGCCTCAGCTAAGCGCCAATGCCGAGCGAATGGAAGGTGAAATCTCAAGGATTTAGACTCATGCCCTTCGTCAAAAGCCAAAGTGGCAATCCGGCGGGCCGCCTGCGCGGTTGCCGCAACAACATCGGCCGCGGCGTACAGGTTGCCCTGACCGTGCCCTCGCCTGGGCTTGGTCCGCGGGCCAGAACCGGGCGGGCCATTGATGAGGAGTCAATGCCCGATTTTGTCCAGCGCGAGGCCCGGTCAAAATAGTCAAGAGAATCCGGACGTTACCGCCGCGAGCGCCGAAACGGCATCAATGGAGAGCAACGCGAGATTAATATCAGATCAATACGAGATCAGTGCGGGAATCAATGGAGATCGATGCCGGATCTATACAGAGCAATGACGCTCTCACACGATCGCGGACGCGAGGAACAGCGCAAATCCAAGCACAGCCACGGCCTGTAAATTCCTGTAAATACGAAAATCGAAATTCGAAACCGAGCAGGCGGTAGCGTGTAGACGCCTGTAAAATGCCTGTTAAGACACGAATCGAAATCGAAAACGAAGCTACCGCGATCGAAGCCGATCCGCCGCCGCCGCGGCAATGATCACGGCGCCGACGGCGACGCGCTGCCAGTAGGAATCGACGTTGAGGAGATTGAGGCTGTTGCCGAGCACCACCATGATGAAGACGCCGATCACGCTCCTGGCCGGGGTCCCCTCCCCGCCGTGCAGCGCGGCGCCGCCGAGCACGACAGCGGCGATGGCGGTCAATTCGTAGAACTCGCCGGCGGTGGGCTGGCCCGACTGCAGGCGGGCGGCGAGCATCACGCCGGCGAGACCGGCGAGCGCGCCGCACCAGACGTAGGTCGAGGCAATCACGCGCTCGACCGGAACGCCGGACAGATATGCGGCCTCGCGCCCGCCGCCGGTGGCGTAGACCCGGCGCCCATAGGGCGTGGCGTGCATGACGAAGGTGAGGACCGCCAGCAGCACGGCCGGCACCCACACCAGATAATGAACGCCGAGCCAGCGGTCGGCGCCGAACGCGATGAACGCGGTCGGCAGGCCCTCGTCGCCGATCGGGGCGCCGCCGGTCATCAGGAAAACGACGCCGCGCACCAGTACCATGGTGCCGAGCGTGGTGATGAACGGGTTGACCCCGAGCACGGCGATGACGAGGCCGTTGGCAAGCCCGACCGCCGCGCCGGCCGCGATCCCGCCGGCGATGCCGAACGCCATGCCGCCGGCGGGCATCAGCATGGCGGCGACGCAGCCGGATAGCGCCGCGGTCGAGCCGACCGACAGGTCGAAGCCGCCGCCGACGATGACGAAGGTCATCCCCATGGCGATCACCGCCATGATCGACGACTGCACCAGGATGTTGGTCAGGTTGAACGGGGACAGAAAGCGGTCGGTCATCAGCGCGGTGAACGCGCACAGCACCAGCAAGGTCAGGACCGGCGCCTGTCCACGCAGGGCCGCGCGCAGGGCCGGTTGCCGGCTCATCCGCCGATCGCCGTCATGAGCCGCGCCTCGTCGAGGCCATCGGCCCGCTCCATGCGTGCGGCGACGCGGCCGTGGCGGAACGCGAGCACCGCGCCGCATAGGCGCGCCAGCTCACCGAGATCGCTCGAGTTGATAAGAACGCCGCCACCGCGCGCGGAAAAATCGCGCAGGAGCGCGTGAATCTGCGCCTTGGCGGCGACGTCGATGCCCTGGGTCGGCTCGTCGAGCAGCAGGATGCCCACGCGGCGCGCCAACCATTTGGCCAGGATCACCTTCTGCTGATTGCCGCCGGACAGCGCCGCGGCTCTGAGGTGCGGCCGGCGCGGCCGGATGTCGAGAAGCTCCATCAGCTCGGCGACCAGCCGGTCGGCGGCCGGTCGGTCGACGCGCCCGCGCCGCGTGAAGACATCGAGGCTCGGCAGCAGAATATTGTCGCGCACCGAGGCCTGCATGATGAGGCCGAGGGCGCGCTCGCCCGGCACCATGCCGATCCCGGCGGCGATGGCGGCGGCCGGGCTGGTCAGCCGGCGCGGGCTCCCCTTGACCCGCACGGTGGCGCGGTCAGCGGCAAGCCCGAACAGGCGCCGCAGCACGCGGTCGGTGCCGCTGCCGAGCAGGCCCGCCAGGCCGAACGTTTCGCCCGCATGCAGGCGGACGCCGTCCACGCCCGTTTGCGCATCCTCGATCAGCACGTCGCCCCTTGTTGCAGGCGCCGCCGCGACATCGTCCTCGACGCCGCCGGTCATGGCGTGCACGAGGTGGGCGACATCGAACGCACCGCGGCGGGCTGCGGCCGCGACGCGCCCGTCGCGCAGGATGGTGGAGCGGTCGGCGAGCGCGACCACCTCGTCGAGTCGGTGGGAAATGTAGATGACCGCGGTGCCCTGCCGCTTCATGCGCGCGAGCACCGCGAACAGCCGGTCGATCTCGCGCTTCTCCAGTGCGGCGGTCGGTTCGTCGAGGATGAGAACGCGGCAGCGCCGGTTGAGCGCCTTGGCGATCATCACCAGCTGGCGCTCGGCAAAGCTCAAGGAGCCGGCGGGCGCGTCCGGGTCGGGCGCGACCTCGAGTTCGGCCAGCACGCGCCGCGCCTCCTCGCGCATGCGCGCGCGGTCGATCATCGGAATGCCGAGAAGCCGGCGCACCGGCGGGTGGCCGAGCGCGATGTTCTCAGCGACCGACAGCGCCGGCACCAGGCGAAGCTCCTGCGGAATGGTGACGATGCCGGCCGTGATCGCCGCGTCTGGCCCGGCGAAATGGCATTGCCGCCCATCGACTTCGATGTCGCCGCGATCCGGCTGGTGCACGCCGCCGAGGATGCGGATCAACGTCGACTTGCCGGCGCCGTTCTCGCCGACGAGGGCATGCACCTCGCCGGGCAGTACGTCGAAATCGACCCCGTCGAGCGCGACGGTCGCGCCGAATCGTTTTGCGATGTTCTTGGCGCTCGCCGCCGGCCGAGGATCCGTCGCGCGCATCATGGCTGCCCCTGCGCATTTGTAGCCCGCATGGAGCGCAGCGCAATGCGGGATGGGCGGTCCCGGATTACGCTCCGCTTCATCCGGGCTACGCTGTGCGCGCGCGCAGCATGTGCAGGCACACGGCCGTGAAGATCAGCTCGCCGTGCTGATTATAGGCGCGGTGCGTGGTCGAGACGACGCCGCGGTCGGGCTTCGAGGCCGAGCGCTTGACCCCGCTGACCTCGACCGACGTGCGGATCGTGTCGCCGGCGCGCAGCGGCAGCAGGAAGCGGATGTGCTCCATGCCGGGCGAGCCGATGATCGCCCGCTCCCACAGATTGAGGTCGAAGAAGAGCCGCATGGTGAGCGCGATCGTGTGCAGGCCCGACGCGATCAGGCCGCCGAACGCCGACTTCGCCGCCGCTTGCGGATCGAGATGGAAATATTGCGGGTCGAACTGCCGGGCGAAGGCGATGATGTCGGCCTCGCTCAGGGTCAGGGAGCCGGTCTCGTAGCGCTGGCCAACCGCCAGATCCTCGAAGAACAAGTCGAGCGTTGGCCGCATGGGCTTCAATGCGGCGCCGCAGCCTCGCCCGATCCGGCGCGACTGCGGAATGCCTCGCGGATGGCCTTTTCCAGCGCCGACATCTGGAACGGCTTGCGCAGGATCGCATAGTGCGAGCCGGCCGCCTGGATGGCGTCGCTGAATCCGCTGGTGAGCAGCACCGGGATTTCCGGATAGAGCCTGCGCACCTCGTCGGCGAGGCCGATGCCGTCGAGCGCGCCGGGCATCACGATGTCGCTCAACACGAGATCGACCTGGGCGCCGTTGTGCAGGCTGTCGAGCGCCGCGGCCGCGTTCTCCGCGCGCAGAACCCGATAGCCGAGCTGCTCGAGGAGCCCGGAGGTCACGTCCGCGACTTCGGCATTGTCCTCGACGACGAGAATGGTGCCCTCCCCTCCGCCGCCGTTGTCGACGGTCGCCGCCGCGTGACTGCGCGGCAGGTACATGGTGATCACGGTTCCCCGCCCGGCCTCGCTCTTCGCCGCGACCCCGCCGCCGGACTGGTGGGCGAACCCGTACACCTGCGACAAGCCCAGGCCGGTGCCCTTGCCGACCGCCTTGGTGGTGAAAAACGGATCGAAGATTTTCGGCAGCACGTCCGGGGGAATGCCTTCTCCGGTATCGGTCATGGCAAGCGCGACGAAATCCCCCGCGAGCCCGCCCGGTTCGCGATCCGGCGCGAGCGTCACGTTTTGCGCCGACAGCGCGATCTTGCCGCCGTTCGGCATGGCGTCGCGCGCGTTGACCGCGATATTCACCAGCGCCAGCTCGAGCTCGCCGGAATCGACCTCGACCGGCCAAATCCAGTTCGGGATGTCGCAGTCGAGCTCGATGTTGCCGCGCAGCGAGCTGCCAAGCATGGCGCGCACCGCCTCGATGCGCTCGCCGAGATCGACCACCACCGGGCTGAGCGGCTTGGCGCGGGCAAAGGCCAGCAACTGGCGCGTCAGGCCCTCGCCGCGGCTCGCCGCCGAACGAATGGCGTCGAGCGCGTGCAGCACTTTGGGTTCGGACAGCCGGCGCCGCAGGATCTCGGCGTGACCGCTGACGATCATCAGGAGATTGTTGAAGTCGTGGGCGATGCCGCCGGTCAGCTGGCCGAGCGCCTCCATCTTCTGCGACTGGGCGAGCGTCTCGCGTGCCTCGTCGAGCGCGGCCTGCGCCTGCTTGCGCTCCGTGCCGTCGCGGGTGATTTTCGCAAACCCGACCAGCGCGCCGCTGTCGTCGCGGATCGCCTCGATGACGACGCTTGCCCAGAAGCGGCTGCCGTCCTTGCACAGGCGCCACGCCTCGGCTTCGCACTTGCCCTCCTGCGCGGCGACGCGCAGCGCCTGCTCGGGCTCGCCGCGCGCGCGATCCTCGGGCGTGTAGAAGTTGCCGAAGTGGCGGCCGATGATCTCCGCCGCGCCGTATTGCGTGATCCGCGCCGCGCCCGCGTTCCAGCTCACCACGTGTCCCGCCGGATCGAGCATGAAGATGGCGTGATCGCGCACGCCCTCGATCAGCAGGCGCGCCCTCTGCTCGGCCTCCCGCAGCGCCCGGTTCGCCTCGCGCAGCGCCGCCGTGCGCTCGTCGATCCGCTCCTCGAGCTCGTCCCGGGTACGCAGCAGGCTGGCTTCGGTCTGCCGGCGGGCCTCCACCTCGGCGCTCAACGCGAGGCTCGGCACCGAGCAGCTGATGATGAACGTGAGCAGCAGCAGAAAGGATTCGTTCTGCGTGTGTCCCGAGAAGGGCCCGCCGCCCCACACGGTGCCCCAGACGGCAAAGCCCGACAGAATGAGCGCGACCGTCGCGGTGTCGCGCTGGCCGCGCCGCAGCGCGGCCCACAGCAGCGGGAGGATGGCGAGGAAGGCGAGCGGAGTGCGATCGCCGGTCTGCTCGATCAGCGGGCTGAAGGCGAGGACCCCGATCGCGCAGGCGGCGGCGTACAAGGCGGCGGCCTCGCCGGCCGCGGCAAGGAGCGAGCCGCGGCGGCTTGCCGCCGGCGACACCAGCACCGGCGTGACCACGAGGGCGCCGGCCGTGTCGCCCAGCCACCAGGTGAGCCAGATGGGCGCGAAATTCGCCCATTCGGCGTATCCGGCAAGACTTAAGGCTCCCACCCCGACGGTGGCGCTGATGGCGGTGCCGGGCGCCATGCAGATCAGCGCGAATTTGGCAATTCCGGTCGGCGCATCGAAGGTGGCGCGGCCGCCCGACCACCGCTCGATCAGATAGCCGTTGACCACGGCCTCGAGCGTGTTGCCGGCCGCAATCGCCGCCGAGGTCGCGAGCGTGCCGGCGGTCGTGAGATTGACGAGCAGCGCGCCGGCAAAAATGGCCGGCCATACGCGCGGCCCGCCCAGCAGGACGGCGGCAAGCGCCAGCCCGGTCGGCGGCCAGATCGGGGTCGCGCTCGGATGGATCGAGGCGAGCGCCAGGCCGAGCTTGGCCACCGCGAAATAGGCGGCGACGACGCCCAGCAGGATTAGCGCGTATTGCAGGTAATGGATCAGGCCCCGGACAAAGGAGGATTTGCCCAGTCCGGGACTGCTGGCAGACACCATCGACCGGCCCCTCGGAGCAAAATCGAGGACCATTTAAGCACTCATCCGCCGATTTGCACCGGCCGGCTCGAGCCGATCAGAACCCGGACGGTCCGCCCGTCTGACGGCTCGGCTGCTGGAAGAACGTCGCGAACGGATCGCTCTGTTGCGCCGGCTGGGCGGGCCGCACGACGCGTCTGACGTGGCGCACACGCGGCTTTTGTGCGGCGGCGCGTTTCTTGACCTGCGGCGTTGCGGCGGCCCGCGGCTTCGCCCGGACCTCATGATGGTCGACGGTCGGGTTGAGCGAGCCGGTCGTTTCCGCAGGCAGCGCGACAGCGGCCGGCTCCGCGGCGGGCGGCATGGCGGCGGCGACAGGAGCCGCGGCCGCAGCGGCATCCGCGGCGGGTGCCGGCGGCGGAGCGGCGGTCGGCACGGGAGCCGGTTCGAGCGGCTCCGGTTCCGCGGCGGCCGCGGTGCCGGTCGAGGTCGCCATATCGACGGGGCCGCTGTCCGCCGCGGGCGCCATGGCGGCTTCTTCTCGCGTCGCCTCGGCTGCTTCCTTCGGCGGCGCGACCTCGGCCACCGCCGGCGCCTCGGCGCTCGGCGTCTCGACCGCGGTGGTTGGCGCGGGCACGGGATCGGTGGGCGCCGACGCAGGCAGGTCCGGCACGGGTTGGGCGGCAGCCACGGCGCCGGGCGTCGGTTCGCCGGCAGGCGGGCCCGGCGTCAGCTCACTCGCCGGCGGGTTCGGCACCGCGATGATGGATGGCCGCGCGGGCGCGCGATCGGCAAATACGGGCGGGGGCGCGACGTCGCTGGTGCGGGCCAGCACGACCGAGGACTGGTTGGCGAGGCGGAACGCGGCGAACAGGCCAAAGCCGAACATCATCATCGCCACGGTCGCGAGCACCGAGGCCGCGATGAATCGAAAATTTGGCAGCATGCCGCTCAGCCCATACTGCAAACGCCCGTCCATGCGGGCCGTACGATGTTGCGAATGCGTCGGCGCCGACGACGCGCGGCCAACGTAACTGAGTCGCGCGAACAGCCAATGACAATCTTGCTGAGCAGCGGAATCCGATACCGTCGTGAAAAATCACCGGAAACCGGAATGCGCGGTGAGCCGCTTCCGGCTTCTTCGCCTCGACTACAGCTCGGGCCTGTCCGCATGCACCGGGACCGCGGCCGGAGCCGGCTTGGCAATGCAAATATGCCACGCCGGCTTGCCCGAGCCGTTCGTGTCGCGCACGAACAGACGCTGCAGCGCTCCCGGCTCGATCGGCTTTTGCAGCACCGGCACGTGCGCGAAGCGCGGATCGATGCTCTCCGCGCCGTAACCGGTGAGGAACACGAACGGCACGCCGCGGCCGGCCAGCCGCTCGGCCACCGGATAGATCGGGTCGCCGCCGAGATTGACGTCGAGAATGGCAGCGTCGACCTCGTCGTTGGCCGCGCAGGCGAGCGCCTCGGCGGTGCGGCCGAGCGGACCTATCACGTGGAAGCCAAGCTCCATCAGCGAGTCCCGCATCATCATGGCGACGAGCGCCTCGTCCTCGACCACCAGGACGCGGTTGCCCGTCACCGGGTTCGGCGCCGGCGCCGGGCGCGCGCCTTCGCGGGTGCCGAAGCCGTTGCCGGCGTGCGTGGCCTCTTTCGGCTGGTCGCCGCACGGAACCGACATGGTGCAATGGAGCCCGTCGCGGCGCCATTCGAACAGGGCGCGGCCGCCAAGCTGGCGTTCGATGCTGGCGCTGATGACCCTCGTCCCGTATCCCTGCGAGGCGGGCGGCGCCACCGGCGGTCCGCCGGCCTCGCTCCAGTGCAACTCGATGCTGCCCGACCGCAGCTCCCAGGCAAGGCGCAGTTTCCCCGTGCTCGCGGACAGCGCGCCGTGCTTGGCCGCGTTGGTCGCCAGCTCGTGCAGCGCCAGCGCCAAGGTCTGCGCGGTGGCGGGATGCAGAATGATCGCCGGGCCGCTCGTCGCGATCCGCCCGCGCTCGGCGGTGCGGTACGGCGCCAGCTCCTCGTCCACCAGCTTGCCGAGATCGGCGCCCTCCCAGCGCGACTGCGACAGCAGCATATGCGCGCGCGCGAGCGCGCGAATGCGGCCCTCGACGGTCGAGGTGTAATCCTCGACGCTGTCCGCCCGGGTGAGGCGGACGATCGACTGCACCACGGCCAGCGCGTTGCGCGCGCGGTGGTCGACCTCGCGCGCGAGCAGCGCCTGGCGCTCCTCGGCGTGCTTGCGCTCGGTGATGTCGATGATGACCCCGCTCACGCGCGCGATGCGGCCGTCCGCGCCGGCGCTGGCCGCGGCCGAGCCGATGCACCAGCGCAGCTCGCCGTCCGGGCGCCGCACGCGGAACTCGGTCTGCAGCGCGTGGCTGCCGGCAAGGAGCGTTTGCCCTTCGTGCAGCAGACGGGCCCAATCCTCGCGATCAACGAGCGGACGCACCGCGTCCGCCGTCACCTTGAACGTCGCGGGGTCGACGCCGAAGATGCGGCAGTGCCCCTCGTCCCACACGCATTCGCCGGTTGAGGCGTCCCAGGCCCACGATCCCATCTGGCCGGCGGCCAGCGCGAGGCTGCGCAGCCCTTCGCTCTGGCGCAGGCGCGCGGTCGAGGCTTCGAGCTCCGCCGTGCGCTCGGAGACGCGCGCTTCCAGCTCGCGATTGAGCTGCTCGAGCTGCCGGGTCTTGCGATAGAGCTCGGCGAACACCCGCACCTTGGCCCGCAGCACCTCGGGAATGACGGGGACCGGAACGTAGTCGACCGCTCCCATCTCATAGCCGCGCAGGCGGTCGACGTCGGTGAGATGGATGGCCGAGATGAAGATGATCGCGGTCTGGCGGAAGCGCGGATGCTCGCGGATCATGGCCGCGAGCTGGAAGCCGTCCAGCTCCGGCATGCATACGTCGATCAGGACGACGGCGACCTCCTTCTTGAGGAGGTGCTCGAGCGCCTCCCGGCCGGTCGACGCCTTGATCAGGTTTTCCCCGAGGTCGCGCAGGATGACCTCGTAGGCCAGCAGCTTGGCGGGCTGGTCGTCGACCAGCAGGATGTTGACTTTGTCGTGGGTCATCGCCCGGCCCTACCGATGCAGCCACATGCGCAACGCCGAGAGCAGCTGCTCGGTGTTGACGGGCTTCGCGAGGTAGTCGGAGGCGCCCGCCTCCAGGCATTTCTCGCGGTCGCCTTTCATGGCCTTGGCGGTGAGCGCGATGATCGGCAGCCGTCGCGTGCCCGGCTTCGCCCGGATCACCTCCATGGTCTGATAGCCGTCCATTTCCGGCATCATGATGTCCATCAGCACGATGGCAATCCCGGGCGTGGATTCGATCAGCTCGATCGCCTCGTTGCCGGTGGTGGCGGTGAGGACGCGCATGCCGCGCCGCTCGAGCACGCTCGAGAGGGCGAAGATGTTGCGGGCGTCGTCGTCGACCAGCAGCACGCTCCGGCCGACCAGGTCCTCGTCCGAGCTGTTGAGCCGCTCCAGCATTCTCTGCTTTTCGGCCGGCAGGTCGGTGACGACCCGATGCAGGAACAGCGCGGTTTCGTCGAGCAGCCGCTCGGGCGACTCGACCCCCTTGACGACGATGCTGCGCGCCATGGTGTGGAGCTGGGCGTCCTCCTCGGCCGACAACTCGCGGCCGGTGAACACCACGACCGGCACGTCGGCGAGCGCCGGATCGGCGCCGATCTGTTCCAGCACCTCGAAGCCCGACATGTCGGGGAGCCGCAGGTCGAGCACGACGCAGTCGCACGGCTGCTGACGCAACGCCGCGAGCGCGGCGGCCCCGGTGTCGACCGTGACGATCTCGATGTCGTCGTAGCCGAGCAGCTCGGTGATGCCCATCTGCTCGGCCGCGTTGTCCTCGACCACCAGCAGGCGCTTGCGGCGCGGCTTGGCGTATTCCTTGATGCGCGCCAGCGCGTCCTTCAGGCCCTCCGGGCTCGCCGGCTTGGTGACGAAGGAGAAGGCCCCGCGCGCCAGGCCGTGCTGGCGGTCCTCGTCGAGCGTGATGATCTGCACCGGGATGTGGCGCGTCGCCGGATTCTGCTTGAGCTGGCTCAACACCGTCCAGCCGAGCATGTCGGGCAGGAAGACGTCGAGCGAGACCGCGCTCGGCTGGTATTGCCGCGCGAGGTCGAGCGCGTCGCCGCCCCGCATGGCGACCAGGACCTTGAAGCCCTTGTCGCGCGCAAGATCGACCATGATCCGGGCGTAGTGCGGATCGTCCTCGACGATCAGCAAGGTGGTGTCGCCGTCCCCGATCTCGAGCCGGTCGTCGGCGATCGTCTCGACCGGGCGCTCGGGCAGCCCGGCCGCGTGGAAGCCGATCGAGGGCACGGTCGAGACCGAGGCGATCGGCAGAACCCGCAGCGCCGTCGCCGGGCCGACATACTTGATCGGCAGGTACAGGGTGAACGAGCTGCCCGCCCCGGGCGAGCTGCGCAGGTGGATTTCGCCGCCCAGCAGGTTCGACAGCTCGCGGCAGATGGCGAGCCCGAGGCCGGTGCCGCCGTACTTGCGGCTGGTGCTGGCGTCGGCCTGCTGGAACGCTTCGAAGATGATCTTCTGCTTTTCCAGCGGGATGCCGATGCCGGTGTCGGACACCTCAAAGGCCACGACGGCCGGCGATTGATTGAGCACCGCATGCTCGGCGCTCCAGCCGGCCTCGGCCAAAGCCACGTTGACCGCTACCTGGCCCTGGTGTGTGAACTTGAAGGCGTTGGAAAGAAGGTTCTTGAGAATTTGATGCAGCCGCTTTGGGTCGGTGGTAAAGGACGG
>DASPZC010000177.1:0-3063 GCA_035636455.1 Xanthobacteraceae bacterium | reverse complement strand
GCGATCTGATCTGCCGCGGCGGCGCCGCGGCGCGGACCAGGTCGGCCGCCTACGCGCTGCCGGTCTACTCGCACGGCAGCACCAGCGTCAGCACGCAAAACATCGCGATGCGCTGGTGCCCGCCGGAGCAGCGCAAGCGCCCGATCGACGTGGTGATGCTGTCGATCGGCGGCAACGACTCGGGCTTCAGCTCGGTGCTGCTCTACGCGATGACCGACAGCGCCAGCGACGTCGCGCCGATCGCGCAACTGATCGGCTCGCAGATCCGCTTCGGCCCGGACGTCGCCCGCACTTACCTGCGCGTCTTCGACCGCCGGCTTGCCGCGGTGAAGGAGGCGCTGCACGACGGGTTCGGGGTCGCACCCTCGCAGGTGGTGCAGACCGCCTACGAGCCGATCCAGTTCGACGAGACCGGCGCGCTGTGCGGATCGCTGCCGACGCTCGGCCTCGACGTGCAGCCCAAGCTGAGGCTCAGCCGCGAGCGCATCCAGGAAGCGGCCGCGTACAATTCCGAGCTGACCGACCGGCTGCAGTGCATGACCGATGCGCGGCGGCACGCCAACTGCCCGGCCGGGCTCGCGACCGGCAAGGGCACCGGCTTCGATCTCGTCACCGACCATCTCGCCAAGTTCGCGCGGCGCGGGGTGTGCGCGCGCGATCCCAAGCGCGCGCTCGCCGACGGGCTCGCCATGGCGATGCCGCGCCTGTCCCAGCGCTCCGGCGCGTTCGAGCCCTATTCGCCGGCCAACGCCCTGCCCTACGCGCACCGCTGGCGGCTGTTCCACACCGCCAACGACGCGTTCCTCACCGCCAACACCCACCGCGAGGGCGTGTCGCCGTTCGACATCCTGCAGCCGGCCTATGCGGCCCTCTACAGCGGCGCCATGCATCCGACCGCGGAAGGCCACGCGATCGTCGCCGACAGCGTGCTGCCGCACGTGCGCGCGATCGTCGACGCGAAGCAGAATTAGGCGGCGGGCGGCGGCGCCTTCTAACGTTTCTTCATTCTCCGTCCTCATCCTGAGGAGGCCGCGTAGCGGCCGTCTCGAAGGAATGGAAGCAAGCGCGCCTGTTTCCATGGTTCGAGACGCGCGGCACGCAAGTCGGCTGTAGCCGACTTGCGCATCACAATGCCGATCTCGGGTAAACCCGAGATCGGTGCCGCGCTCCTCACCATGAGGTCGCGGGTGGTATAACATCGCGCACAAAATCGGACCTGACACCATGGCCGCACATCTGTTGACGACGAAGCGCTTCGCGCCGCTGTTCTGGTGCCAGTTCTTCTCGGCGTTCAATGACAATTTTCTCAAGAACGCGCTCGTCATCCTCATCCTGTTCAAGATCGGCGGCGCCCATGCCGAGGAGCTGATCACGCTTGCCGCGGCGACCTTCATCGCGCCGTTCTTCTTCCTGTCGGGCCTCGGCGGCCAGCTCGCCGACCGCTTCGACAAGGCGCTGGTGGCGCGGCGGCTCAAGCTCGCCGAGATCGCGGTCGCCGGGCTGGCCGTTGCTGGGTTCGCGTTCCACTCGATCGTGCTCCTGTTCTGCGCGCTCGGCCTGTTCGGGGTGATCGCGGCGCTGTTCGGCCCGATCAAGTACGGCATCCTGCCCGACCACCTCGCGCGCGAGGAACTGCCGGCCGGCAATGCGCTGGTCGAGGGCGCGACGTTTCTGGCGATCCTGCTCGGCACGCTGGTCGGCGGCATCGTCGCCGATCAGGGCGGCAGCGCGGCTTCGTTCGGGAGCTTGATGATGGCGTTCGCGGTATTGTGCTGGGCCGCGAGCCTGTTGATTCCGCGCACCGGCGAAGCGGCGCCGGATCTGACGGTCGACCGCAACATCCTTCGCTCGACCGGCTCGCTCATCAAGCACCTGTGGGCCGACTCGCGCCTGTGGTGGGGCGGCGTCGTGACCAGCTGGTTCTGGCTGATCGGCGCGGCGGTGCTGTCGCTGCTCCCTCCCATGGTCAAGACCGTGCTCGGCGGCACCAGCGGGGTTGTCAACGCGTATCTCGCGGTGTTCTCGATCGCGGTCGCGATCGGCGCGGGGCTCGCGTCCTGGCTCGCGCATGGCCGCATCATCCTGCTCCCGACCCTCGTCGGCGCCATCCTGCTCGGCGTCTTTTCGATCGACGTCGGCATCGCCACCTGGTCGGCCGCGCCGGCCGCCGCGGAAGCGGGGATTGCCGCGGTGTTCTCCTCCGCGCTCGGCCTGCGGATCGCCGTGGACTTCGCCGGGCTCGCGATCGCCGGCGGCCTGTTCATCGTGCCGTCGTTCACCGCCGTGCAGGCGTGGGCCGGCGCCGACCGCCGCGCGCGCGTGGTCGCGGCCGTCAACGTGCTCAATGCCGGCTTCATCGTGGCCGGCACTGTCATCATCGCGCTGCTGCAGGCGTTCGGCGTGCGCCCGCCGACCCTGTTCCTCGTCGCCGGGCTCGCCAGCCTCCTCGGCGCCATCGCCATCGGGCGCACCATGCCGACGAGCCCGCTGCGCGACTTCCTGTCGATCCTGTTCCGCGCCATCTACCGGCTCGAGGTGCGCGGCAGCGAGAACCTGGCCAAGGCCGGAGCGAACCCGATCATCGCCCTCAACCACGTCAGCTTCCTCGACGCGGCGCTCGCCGTTTCGCTGCTCGAGCGCAGTCCGGTCTTCGCCATCGACCACGGCATTGCCCGGCGCTGGTGGGTCAAGCCGTTCCTGCGCTTCACGCGCGCCGTGCCGCTCGATCCGACCAAGCCGATGGCGACGCGCACCTTGATCAACGCGGTGAAGGCGGGCGAGACGCTGGTGATCTTTCCCGAGGGCCGCATCACCGTCACCGGCAGCCTGATGAAGGTCTATGACGGCGCCGCCATGATCGCCGACAAGTCGGAAGCCATGCTGGTGCCGGTACGCATCAAGGGCCTTGAGAAAACCTATTTCTCATACCTCGGCGACAGCCAGGTGCGGCGCCGCCTGGTGCCGAAAGTCACCGTCACCATCCTAGAGCCGGTGCGGCTCACGGTCGATCCGGCGCTGCGGGGCAAACGGCGGCGCATCGCGGCCGGCGCCGTGCTCTACACC
>DASPZC010000176.1:0-3477 GCA_035636455.1 Xanthobacteraceae bacterium | reverse complement strand
CTCGCGGGCCGCTCCCTCATGGGCCTCAAGCCGCACGAGATCGCCCGCCGCGGCCTCGTGCGCAGCTTCCAGGTCTGCCGCCTGTTCGGCAACATGAGCGTGCGCGAGAACCTGCTGCTGCCTTCTCTGGCGCGGCCGGGCGAGGGCGACGCCGGCGCGGCGCACGAACAGGCGGCGCGATTGCTCGCGCTGACCCGGCTCGCGCCGCTCGCCGATCATCCGGCGAAGACCCTGTCCGGCGGCCAGCGCGCGCTGCTGCAGGTCGCCGCCGGCTTCATGGCGCCCGGGCTCGAATGCTACGTGCTCGATGAGCCGTTCGCCGGCATCAACCCGACCATCAAGGACTCGATCGTCGAGTTGATCGAGCAGGAAAACCGGGCGCGCCGCACCACGTTCCTGATCGTCAGCCACGAGATGGCGATCGTGCGCCGGCTGTGCCGCCGCGTCACCGTCATGGTCGAGGGGCGTATCGCCGCCGAAGGCACGCTCGACGAGGTCGCCGCGCGCGGCGACGTGCTCGCCGCCTATCTGGGCAGGGGCTGGACGTGAGCGACGCCCTGCTCGAGGTCGAGGACCTGCACGCGGGCTACACGAGCGGCGTCGACATCCTGCAGGGCCTGTCGCTTTCCGTCGCGCGCGGCAGCGTGACGGTGGTGATCGGGCCGAACGGCGCCGGAAAATCGACCCTGCTGCGCACGATCTTCGGCCTGCTCAAGCCTTTTCGTGGCGGCGTCCGCTTTGCCGGGCAGCCGATCGGCGGGCTCGAGCCCGCCGCCGTCAAGGCGCTCGGCATCGGCTACGTGCCGCAGGAGATCAACGTCTTCCCGCTGCTCACCGTCGAAGAGAATCTGCGCATGGGCGGCTGGATCTTTCGCCGCGACCGCGCGCGGCTCAAGGCGGCGCTCGACCGCGTGCTCGAAACCTTTCCCGTCCTCGCGCAGCGGCGCCGCGAGCCGGCCGGCGCGTTGAGCGGCGGCCAGGGCCGCATGCTCTCCGTCGCGCGCGAGATGATGATCTCGCCGGAGCTGATGCTGGTCGACGAGCCGACCGCCGGCCTGGCGCCGGCGCTGGTCGCCCAGGTCTACGAGCTGCTGCATGCGGCGCGGCGCGCCGGCAGCACCATCCTGCTGGTCGACCAGAACATCGAGGACGCGGTGCGCGAGGCCGATCACGTCTATCTGGTCGACCTCGGCCGCATCCGGGCGCACGGGCCGGCGCGCGAATTCCCGCTCGAGCGCGTCAGCGCGCTGATCAGGGAGTGCCTGCTCGGATGAACCCGCCGGCGATCAGTGCGTGTCCCGGGCGCAGCGCAGCATCCTCGGGTCCGCGCAATGCGAGGCCCGAGGACAGGCTCCGTGGTGCGCTGCAGACCCGGGACCCATTGCTGATCGTGGCCAGAGAACCTGGACCCCGGATCAGCGGCGCACCACTGCGGGATTCCCGTCGCGAACGCGCGACGGGAATCCCTCCGCGCTGCGCCGCATCCGGGGCACGTCCCCGATGATGCGCGTGCCGCCATGGCTCGAGGACTGGCGCCGGCTCGCCGGCATCACGGCCGGTGCGGCCGTGCTGCTCGCCCTGCCGCCGTTCATGGCGGGCGGTTTCACCCTGCATCTTTTCACCACCGGCCTCTACTACACGATCCTGGCGGCGAGCTGGAACCTGCTCGCCGGCTTCACCGGCCAGTTCTCGCTTGCCCATCATGCCTTCGCGGCGATCGGCGCCTACACGTCCGGGCTGCTGATCCGCTATTACGGCCTGCCGATCTGGTTCACCATCGCCAGCGGCGTCTTCGTCGCGGCGGCGCTCGGCTTCGGGCTCGGCCGCATGGTGCTCTCCATGCGCGCCATCTATCTCGCCATCGCGACCTGGGCGTTTGCCGAGACCGTCCACATCCTGCTCACCGCCGCCTATCCGATCACCCGCGGCGAGCTCGGCCTCAACGTGCCGCCGCTGTTCAACAACCTCGATCCCGTCGCCTACTACGTGCTGTTCGCCGCGCTCACGCTGGCCTCGCTCGTGACCATGCACCTCATCGTCAGGAGCCCGCTCGGTTATTTCATGCGGGCGATCCGCGACGACGATCTGCGCGCGGAAAGCCTCGGCGTCGACACCACCCGCGTGAAGGTCATCGTGTTCACCGTGTCGAGCGCCTTCGCCGGCCTCGCCGGCGCCTGCTACGGCCATTACCTCGTCGTGCTCAGCCCGCAGATGGCCGACTTCAACGAGATGGCCAAGCTGATCATCATGGTGGTGCTCGGCGGGCTGGGCACCGTGCTCGGCCCGATCATCGGCGCCGCCCCGGTGCAGATTCTCACCACCTATCTGCAGAAGTACGGCGAGTGGGACCTGGTGATCTTCGCCGTCGTGGTGATCGCGCTGATGCGCACCCACGTCGGCGGCATCGCGGCGTTCATCCACGCAGGGATGGCGCGGCTGAAGCGGCGCGTTGAGAAGAAGCCCGCTCTAACGTGAACGTCCAGCAAAGATGGCAAGGGCGGTAGGATTTGAACCCACGATCCCGGGTTTGGAATCCGGTGCTTTCGGCCAGGCTAAGCTACGCCCTCATTTCTTTTCATGGTCCCTGGGGACGGATTCGAACCGTCGCCTGCCGGCCCACAACCGGCCGCTCTGCCACTGAGCTACGCCAGGGATATGCGATGGCCGTCGCGCGGATACGGCGCGATCGGCACGTCAGCTCAAAATCGATCGCAGCAACAGCGGCACAAGGGGATTGGTCGAGTAGAATTCGTGCGCCGCAAAGCACAAGGCCACCAGGACCGCCAGAAAGGCGATCTCCTGCGCGGTCGAGCCGTCGCCCAGGTATGGGCGGGCGTCGAACCGATCGATCGGCCCGAGAAAATACTTCACCAAGTCGGTCATCGTCATTCTCCGCATCGCAGTATCCGCGTTTTCCCTGGCGATGCCAAGCGCGGCCTGCCGGATCGCGACCTGTCGGATCGCCTGCAGCGAGAGAATTCGTCAGCGGTGAGCTGCTTCACATTCGGGTTTCCCAGAATGCGCCATGGTGCCCCTCACCGGCGACGGGATGACCCCACCGCCACTGCCTCACAGGAGACCACCATGTTCGCCAAGACTCTCATCGCCGCGCTCGTCCTCGCCGGCACGTCGCTCACGTTCGTCGCCAGCGCGTCTGCGGCGCCCAAGCAGCAGGGCCCGTCGCAGGCCGAGCAGAGCTACCTGTCGGATCGCCACAATCCGACCGACACGAACGGCTTCTGACAACACGCTTCCGCGCGGCATCGTGTAGTCGGTGCTGAATAACGGCCGGCCTCCTCCGAGAGGCCGGCCGTTCTCTGCGCCGCGGCATGCACGTGTTGCCGTCGCGCTAACTGGTCCCGGCGGGTTGAATCGAACAACCGACCTTCGCCTTATGAGGGCGCTGCTCTTGGCCGCTGAGCTACACCGGGCTGGCTCGGGGGGAAGGGCTCGAACCTTCAACCTTCTGATTCAAAG
>DASPZC010000175.1:0-3571 GCA_035636455.1 Xanthobacteraceae bacterium | reverse complement strand
CGGCACCGCGTGGGCCTCGTCGATCAGGCGGGAGGGATCGCCGGAAAGCTCGTCGCCGTCGAGCCGCACCAGGGCGAACGGGTCGTTGGGATCGTCGATGGCGGCGCGCACGATGGCGTCGGCGCGCTCGCTCACCAGGCCGGCATCCGGGCCGAACACCAGGGCGATCGGCCGCGCGGCATCGCGCCCGGAGATATACGCGTCGATGTCGCCGGCCTTGAGGGCGACCATTCGCGCGTCAGGTCCCGGCGACGAAATGCGACGCCAGGCGCGAGCGGATCTGCTCGGCGATCACGCCGGCGGCGCGGTCCTCGGCTTCGCGTTGCGCGCGCGTGTGGGCGAAGCGCTGCTGCTCGCCCGGGATGTCCGAGGACACCCGCGCGAAGCTCGAGCCATTGACCACGACCTTCTTGGTGGCGAGCTCGGTCAACTGGAAGGACGCGTCGATGCCGACGATTTCGGCCTCGGTCCGCCCGGTGGCGATGTCGATGATCATCGCCGACTTGTTGGTCTTAATGTCGATTTTCAGCCGGTGGGTGGGCGAAATGCCGCCGGCGCCGCCGGTCAGCAGGAAAACCACCTGGTTTCGCAGCGCGACCGCGACCCGCGCCTCCGGCGTGCCGTTCGGGGCGGCGATCTGGCCGACCTCGACCGACGCGAGCGCGGTGCGGATGCCCGGTTCGCCCGGCGCGCGCTCGCCGTAGAGCGGCTGGAAGCAGGCGGCGGTGAGCGCCGCCGCCGCCAGAATCGCGGCCCAGCGAACGAGGCGGCCCGGCGCCGCGCGGTGATCAGGCGACCACATTGACGATCCTCTGCGGGACCACGATGACTTTTTTAGGGACTTTGCCCTCGAGCGCCCGCTTGACCCCCTCGAGCTGAAGCACCGCCGCCTCGATGTCGGGCACGCCCGCGTCGCGCGCGACGGTCACGTCGGCGCGTTTGCGGCCGTTCACCTGGACCGGCAAGGTGATGGTCTCCTCCACCAGCAGGTCCGATTCGACCACAGGCCAGCGCGCTTGCGCAATAAGGTTGTTGTGCCCCAGCGCCGCCCAGCATTCCTCGGCGAGATGCGGCATCATCGGATGGAACAGCTGGACCATGATCTCGGCCGCCTCGCGCATCGCCCAGGCGAGATCGGGCGTGAGGCGGCCGTTGCCCTTGATCGCGGCGAGGGCATCCTGCAGCGCATTGGCCAGCTCGTACACCTGCGCGACGCACAGATTGAACCGCAGCTTGGCGAGGTCCTCGGACACTTTCGCCAGCGCGCCATGCGCGGCCTTGCGCACGGCGAGCGCGGCCGCGTCGAAATGCCGGGGCCTGGCGGCGTCCGGCGCCGCGCCGACCTCGGCGACCTCGCCGACGATCCGCCACAGCCGCTGCACGAACCGCCCCGCTCCCTGGACGCCCTCCTCGGTCCAATTCACGTCGCGATCGGGCGGCGAATCCGACAGCATGAACCAGCGCGCGGTGTCGGCCCCGTAGGTCGCCATGATGTCGTCGGGGTCGACCGTGTTGAACTTCGACTTCGACATTTTCTCGGTCGGACCGATTTCGACCGGCTCGCCGGTCGCGATGAGTTTAGCGCGGCGATCCGGGCCGCTGCCCTCGATCGTGACCTCCTCGGGCGCCGCCCAGGTGCCGTCGGCCTTGCGGTAGGTCTCGTGCACGACCATCCCTTGGGTGAACATGCCGTCGAACGGCTCGTCGAGCCCAAGATGGCCGGCCTTGCGCATGGCGCGGGTGAAGAAGCGGCTGTAGAGCAGGTGCAGGATCGCGTGCTCGACGCCGCCGATATACTGGTCGACCGGAAGCCACGCGTCGGCCATCGGCGCGTCGGTCGGGGACGCGGCGATCCACGGATCGGTGAAGCGCGCGAAATACCAGGACGAATCCACAAACGTGTCCATGGTGTCGGTTTCGCGCCGCGCCGGCTTTCCGCACGCCGGGCAGGCGACGTGCTTCCAGGTCGGGTGGCGGTCGAGCGGATTGCCCGGCCGGTCGAACGCGACGTCGTCCGGCAGCCGCACCGGCAGGTCGCGCTCCGGCACCGGCACCACGCCGCACGCCTCGCAATGGATGATCGGGATCGGGCAGCCCCAATAGCGCTGGCGTGAGATGCCCCAGTCGCGCAGGCGGTAGTTGATCCGCCGCTCGCCGACCGGCCGGCCGCCGCGGCGCTCGCGCTCAAGCCGGCGGGCGACCTCTTCCTTCGCCTCCGCGGCGGTCATGCCGTCGAGGAAGCGCGAATTGATCATCCGCCCGTCGCCGTCGTAAGCGACGTTGGTCACCGCGAAGGTCGCGGGATCCTGGTCGGACGGGCACACGACCGGGATGACGCCGATGCCGTATTTGTTGACGAAGTCGAGATCGCGCTGGTCGTGCGCCGGGCAGCCGAAGATGGCGCCGGTGCCGTATTCCATCAGCACGAAATTGGCGACATAGACCTTCAGCTTCCACTCCGGGTCGAACGGATGAACCGCCTTCATGCCGGTGTCGAAGCCGAGCTTTTCGGCGGTCTCGATCACCTCCTGCGCGGTGCCGCGGTGATGGCATTCGGCGATGAACGCGGCGAGCGCCGGGTTCCTGGCCGCGGCGGCGGCGGCGAGCGGATGGTCCGGCGACAGCGCCATGAAGGTCGCGCCGAACAGCGTGTCGTGCCGCGTGGTGAAAATCTCGAGCTCGCTCTCCCGGTTCGGCGTCGTCGCCGGGTCGAGCGCGAAGCGCACCAGCAGGCCCTCCGAGCGGCCGATCCAGTTGCGCTGCATCAGCCGCACCTTCTCCGG
This sequence comes from Xanthobacteraceae bacterium, assembly GCA_035636455.1. Lineage (GTDB taxonomy): Bacteria > Pseudomonadota > Alphaproteobacteria > Rhizobiales > Xanthobacteraceae > AP-16. The sequence continues at coordinate 788 of DASPZC010000175.1, read as the reverse complement.
CCAGCGATCGAGCCGGTCGAGCGCCGCCAAAAGGTCGTCCGCGAAGGCGGTGATCTTGAAGAACCATTGGGTCAGCTCGCGCTGCTCGACCAGCGCGCCGGAGCGCCAACCGCGCCCGTCGATCACCTGCTCGTTCGCCAGCACGGTCTGCTCGACCGGGTCCCAGTTGACCTTGGACTGCTTGCGCTCGACCAGGCCGACCTGCAGGAAGTCGAGAAAGAGTTTTTGCTGATGCTTGTAATAGTCGGGGTCGCAGGTCGCGATCTCGCGGCTCCAGTCGAGCGAGAGCCCCATCGATTTGAGCTGCGACTTCATCGCCGCAATGTTCTGATAGGTCCACTCCTTGGGATGGACCTTGCGCTCGATGGCGGCGTTCTCGGCCGGCAGGCCGAAGGCGTCCCAGCCCATGGGATGCAGCACGTTGAATCCCATGGCGCGCTTGTAGCGCGCCAGCGCGTCGCCCATGGCGTAGTTGCGCACGTGCCCGATGTGGATTCGTCCCGACGGATAGGGGAACATCTCCAGCACGTAGTGCTTGGGGCGCGGATCGTCGTTGGGCGCCGCGAAGATGCCCCGCTCTTCCCAGATTTTCTGCCAGCGCGGCTCGGCCTCGCGGGCGTTGTAGCGCTCGGGCGTCATCGGCGGCGTCGTTCTCGCGGGTCCCGGAATCGCAGCGGACTAGGACATGAAACGCCCCGGCCGGTCAACGCCGCGATGACGCGGTTGTGTCGGAAAAGCCGAGCAAAATCCGGTTCAGGAGGCGAGCGAGAGCACCGCCGTTTGGTGCG
>DASPZC010000174.1:0-1943 GCA_035636455.1 Xanthobacteraceae bacterium | reverse complement strand
GCGTGCGGGCGCGGTCGCGGGTCGGCCCGTCGACGCCGGCGCCGCGGCCGCGCCGCTGCCGTCGCCGATCACCGCCACCACGGCGCCGACCGGCGCGACCGCGCCGGCGGCCACGTGGATTGCCCGCAGCACGCCCGCCGACGTGGCCGGCACTTCCATCGTCACCTTGTCGGTCTCGATCTCGAACAGATTGTCGCCCGCCTTCACCTCCTCGCCGACCGACTTGAACCAGGTGGTGATCTTGCCTTCCGCCACGGTCTCGCCGAGCTGCGGCATCAGCACGTCCATGACTCCGGGCGCTCCCTACGGCGTGTCCCGGATGCGGTGCAGCGCGAAGCGGTGCACCGCCGATCCGGGATCCACGCATTGTTCTGGGTCCCGGGTCTGCAGCGCACCACTGCGTGCTGCGCTGCGCCCGGGACAAGCATCACCAACTGACCGAAATGTACTGTGTCTCGAGGAACTCCATCAGGCCCTCGTGCGCGCCTTCGCGGCCGACGCCGCTCTGCTTCATGCCGCCGAACGGCGCGGCCGGGTCGGACACCAGGCCGCGGTTGAGGCCGATCATGCCGAAATCGAGCTTCTCGGAGACGCGCAGGCCGCGACCGATGTCCTTGGTGTAGAGATAAGCCACGAGGCCATAGATGGTGTCGTTGGCGCGCTTGATCACTTCGTCCTCCGACGTAAAGGTCTGCAGCGAGGCGACCGGCCCGAAGATTTCCTCGTTCAACATCTTCGCGTTGGCGGGCACGTTGGAGAGAACCGTGGCCGGATAGAAGAATCCCGTGCCGTCCGGACGCCTGCCGCCGGTGAGCACCTTGGCGCCCTTGCTCACGGCGTCGTCGACCAGCTGGACCACCTTGTCGCGGCCTTCCGCGTTCACCAGCGGCCCCAGCGACACGCCGTCGTCGAGGCCGTTGCCCATCTTCAGCGCCGCCATCTTGGCGGTGAGCTTCTTGGTGAAATCCTCCTGCACCTTTTCGTGCACGTAGAACCGGTTCGCCGCCGTGCAGGCCTCGCCCATGTTGCGCATCTTGGCGATCATGGCGCCGTCGATCGCGGCGTCGATGTCGGCGTCCTCGAACACGATGAACGGCGCGTTGCCGCCGAGCTCCATCGCGGTGTTGAGCACGTTGTCGGCGGCGCTGTGCAGCAGCTTGCGGCCGACCTCGGTCGAGCCGGTGAAGGACACGACCCGCACGCGCGGATCGTGCAGCATGTGGTCGACCACCGGACCCGAGCGGCGCGAGGGGATGACGTTGACGACGCCGGCCGGCACGCCGGCCTCTTCCAGGATCGGCATCAGCGCCAGCATGGTCAGCGGCGTCTCGGAGGCGGGCTTGAGCACCACCGGACAGCCGGCGGCGAGCGCCGGCCCGATCTTGCGGGTCGCCATGGCGGCCGGGAAGTTCCACGGCGTCACCAGCACGGCGACGCCGGCCGGCTTATGGTGCACGAACATACGTGCACCCGAGGACGGCGCGCGGCCGACGTCACCGAGATTGCGCACGCCCTCCTCGGCGTACCAGCGGAAGAACTCGGCCGCATAGGCGACCTCGCCGCGCGAGTCGGAGAGCGCCTTGCCGTTCTCGATGGTGATGAGCTTGGCCAGCCGCTCGGCGTCCCGCATGATCAGCTCGAATGCCTTGCGCAGGACTTCGCCGCGCTGGCGCGGCTTCCTGGCCGCCCAGCCTTCGAACGCGCCGCTCGCGGCGTCGACCGCGGCCTTGGCGTCCTCGACCGACGCGCTCGCCACCGAGGCGATCTTGTTCTCGGTCGCCGGGTCGATCACGTCGAAGCGTTGATTGTCCGAGGATTTGCGCCACTTGCCGCCGATCCACAGGTCGGTCGGAACGTTGGCGAGAAGGTTGTCGTACATGATACGCGTCCTTGATCTTGAGCATTTTCCGGAAAAGTGGGCACCGGTTTTCCGCAGAAAATGC
>DASPZC010000173.1:0-4535 GCA_035636455.1 Xanthobacteraceae bacterium | reverse complement strand
ACAGTCGCGGCAGGCCGGCGGCACCGAGCGCGCCGCAACGAACGGGTCGGTCGAGGTGATGCCGCCGCCGAGGTCGAGCAGCACGTCGAGCGGCGCGCCGCCGCCCGGCCAATAGACGCACGGCTGCACCGTCGCGCGCGGCGTGACGCGCACGGTGGCGACGCCGCAGCCGCCGCGGCGCGGCGGCAGGCCGGCCATCGCCCGCACGAGCGGCTCGCCGATGGCGATCGCGTCGGTGCGCGCGAACAGGCGCTCGAAGCCGGTCCAGTATTCCTCGTAGCTCAAGGCGAAGGCGTCGGAGCGCACGGCCTGGTAGACGTTGATGCGCAGGGGCGCCGCGTAGTCCTTGGCAATCGCCGCGATCTCGGCCAGCCGGTCGAAATTGCTCCGCATCATGACGGCGATGAAAGTGACCGGCACGCCGAGGGCGCGGCAGCGCGCGGCCTGCTCGTGAATGAGACGCCAGTTTCCCGGCCCGCGCTGGCGGTCCTGCTCCGCTTCGTTCGGATAGTCGAGGGAGAATTCCACGTCGGCGAAGGCGTTGACGTCGGCGGCATCGAGCAGCGCGATCGAGTGGCCGTTCGACGTGATGGTCAGCTTGATCGGCTGCCCGCGCAGCCAGCGCACGATGGCGCCGAACTGCGGATGCATGCCGTTCTCGCCGGTGCCGAGATTGACCGAGCGCACCGGCAGGCGCTGCATGACCGCGCGCACCTCGTCGGGCGAGAGGCGGTCGAGCCGGGTCGGATCGCGATAGCAGAAATCGCAGGCGAGGTTGCACTCGTTGGTGAGCCCGAGGCCGAGCGCGAAGCTCGTCGGCGCGCTTGCTGGCACGGCATCGATTGTCTCTGTTACCATCGGCCCGCAACTCACCTTCTCGTTCACCCGCGACGATAGCCATGGACTTGCAGCCCGACCAGAGGCCCGCGCTGTGGGACGATCACATTGCGTTGTACGAGGAGGTATTTGACCCCTGACCCGCGCGCTCGCCGCTGCGGCCATCGATCGTCTCGACCCCACGCCGGGAGAGCGGGTGATCGACATAGGGGCCGGCACCGGCGGGGCGGCCCTGATGCTGGCGGCGCGCGGGGCGAACGTGCTCGCGGTCGATGCCTCGCCGCGCATGGTCGAGCGCATCCGCGCGCGTCTCGCCGAGCGCCCCGACACGGCGCCGCGGGTGAGGGCAGAAATCATGGACGGGACGGCGCTCGCTGTCGCGGACGCGACGATGGACGCGGCGCTCTCGGTCTTCGGCGTGGTGCTCTTTCCCGACGCGGCCGCGGGCGTCGCCGAGATGACGCGCGTGCTCAAGCCGCACGGCCGGGCGGCGCTCGTGACCTGGACCGAGCCGGAAAACTACCGGCTCATGGCCGAGCTTCTCGCCGCCATCCGCGCGGCGATCCCCGATTTTCCTCCGCCGCCGCGCCCGCCGCCGCAACTGCGGTTCAAGGACGAAGCCGAGTTTCGCACGCTGCTCGAGGGCGGCGGCTTGCGCGACGTGACGATCGAGCGGGTCACGGGTAGGCTCGAGGCGCCGGGCGCGCGCTGGCTCGCGCAGCGGTTGGCGTTTGCGCCCGGCATGGCGGCGCTCCTCGGCATGCTCGGCGAACGGCGCGAGGATGTGACGGCGGCGTTCGTCGAGCGGATCGAGGCGGCGCAGGGCAGGGGTCCGATCGCCCTTGCGGCGGTCGCGTTCGTCGGCAGCGGCCGGGCGCCCGGCAAGTCATAAGAGCTTTCACCAATGTCTCACCACAGCGTGAAGGCGGCCATCTCGAACGTGATGAGGGGCGACCGGCGCCGTCTGACAAGATGCGATTGTTGCATTATGATCATCGCCTGGGAGGACGGTTCATGCGTCGTATCGTTCTGGCCGCCGCGGTCGTGCTCGCCTCATCGGCGGCGGCCCTCGGCCAAGCAAAGCCGGCCTTCGTCTTCACCGCCATACCGGACCAGGACGAGACGCGGCTCGTGGAAAAATTCACGCGCGTCGCGCAATATCTCGAAAGCCGGCTCGGCGTGCCGGTGAAATACGTTCCGGTCAAATCCTATCCGGCCGCGGTGACGGCGTTCATCAACGACCAGGTGCAGCTCGCCTGGTTCGGCGGCTTCACCGGCGTGCAGGCGCGCCGGGCGGTCGACGGATCGGAAGCGATCGCCCAGGGCGCCGAGGACGTGAACTTCAAGAGCCTCGTCATCGCCAATGCGAAAACCGGCCTGCGGCCGAGCAGGGAATTCCCCAGGGACATCGCCGGAAAATCCTTCACCTTCGGGTCGCGCGCCTCCACCTCCGGCCGGGTGATGCCGGAATATTTCATCCGCCAGGCGTTCCCCGGCATGACGCCCGAGCAGGTGTTTTCGCGGGTCGGCTTCTCCGGCGACCACAGCCGCACCATTCAGCTAGTGCAGTCCGGCGCCTACGAGGTCGGCGTGCTCGACTACACGGTGTTCGACCTCGACAGGAAGGACGGCAAGTTCGACCCGAGCCAGGTCGTGGTCGTGTGGGAGACGCCGACGTTTCCCGACTACCAATGGACCATTCGCGGCGACGTCGATCGGAAATTCGGCGGCGGCTTCAAGGACAAGGTGCGCGCGACGATCCTGGGCATCGATGACGCCGCCATTCTCGGGTATTTCGCCCGCTCGAAGTTCATTCCGGCGAAGAACGCCGACTACCGGCCGATCGAGGACGTCGCCAAGGCGGCGGACCTTCTGAACTGACCGGCCGCATGTCCGGCGGGGCGATCTTGAGCACACTGATCGAGCTTGCCAACGAGACCGTCGGATATGCCGGCCATCCCGTGCTGCACGGGATCGATCTCACCGTGCGGGAGGGCGAGCGCATCGCGGTCATGGGGCGCAGCGGGGCCGGCAAGACGACGCTGCTCAACCTGCTCTACCAGCGCCTCGCCGACCGGGTGGCGCTGGTGCCGCAGGCGGCGGCGCTGGTGAAGACGCTCTCGGTCTTCCACAACGTCTACATGGGCCGCCTCGACCGGCGCTCGACCTGGTGCAATCTGCGCAATCTCGTCTGGCCGGAGCGCCGCATGGTCGGCGAGGTGGCGGCGGTGCTCGACCTGGTGGGCCTTTCCGACAAGCTGTTCGCGCGCGCCGGCGAGCTGTCGGGCGGCCAGCAGCAGCGGACCTCGGTCGCGCGCGCGCTCTACAACGGCCGCCCCGTCCTGATCGGCGACGAGCCGGTGTCGGCGCTCGACCGCGTCCAGAGCGCGGACATCCTCGGGAGCATCCTGGCGCGGCACGAGACGATGATCATCGCGCTGCACGACATCGCGCTCGCGCTCGAGCACACCGACCGCATCGTCGTGCTCGAGGCCGGGCGGATCGTGCTCGACGCCCGGTCGCGCGAGCTGAGCGCCGCCGACCTGGTGCCGTACTACGGGGGCTGAGGCGATGGCCGCGACCGCGCTGCGTCTGCCCCGGCTCAGCTACGCGTCGGTCAGCGGCCTGATGCTGCTCGCGGCGCTCATCGGCGTCGCGATCGCCGACATCGCCGTCACCGCGCTCGATCCGTGGCTCGAGCTGCGGCGCCTGGCGATGGGATTGCTGCGCGCGGATCTCTACGCGATCGAGGCGCGCAGCCTGACGCTGACCGTGGCGTTCGCGGTGCTCGGCGTCGGCATCGGCGCGGGCGCCGGCCTGGCGATGGCGCTGGCGTTTCCCTATTCGCGCGGCGTGCGCGTGCTGTGCGCGTTCCTGCGCTCGATCCACGAAATGTTCTGGGCGCTCCTGCTGATCCAGGTCACCGGCCTCTCGCCCACGACCGGCATCCTTGCGGTCGCGCTGCCCTACAGCGGCATCTTTGCCAAGGTCTTCGCGGAGATGATCGAGGAGGCCGACCTCGCCGCCGCGCGCGCGCTGCCGACCGGCGCCTCGAAAATCTCCGCCTTCGCGTTCGCGCGGCTGCCGGAACTCGCCGAGCAGTTCAAGAGCTACACGCTCTACCGGCTCGAATGCGGGCTGCGCTCGACCTTGGTGCTCGGCTTCATCGGCCTGCCGACGATCGGCTTTCAATTGGAGAGCTATTTCCGGCAAGGCCATTACGCGCAGGCCTCGGGCCTGCTCCTGAGCTTCTATGTGCTGGTCGGGACACGCAGGCTGTGGGCCCGGGCGGCCACCCTGCCGTTGCTGATCGGGGGAAGCATTGCAGCGCTCGTATTCCTGGCCGACACGGTCGGCGGCGGCTCGATCGCCGCCAATCTCCTGCGTTTCCTCGGCGACATCGTCCCACGGCCGCTGCGCGGCGATCTATTCGCGCTCGCCACCTGGATCAGCTTCGGCCAATGGCTGTGGCCGATTCTGATCCATCAGATCTTGCCGGGTCTCGTGCAAACCCTGGTGCTCGCCCAGATCGCCATGGTCGGCATGGCGCTGCTCGCGCTTGTGTTCTTTCCCGTCATTTGCGAGCGGTTCTGCGGACGCCTGGGCAAGGCGCTCGGGCGCGTCGTGCTCGTCGTGGTGCGCTCGACGCCGGAATATATGCTGGCTTACGTGCTGCTGCAGCTGTTCGGTCCCTCGAT
>DASPZC010000172.1:0-7109 GCA_035636455.1 Xanthobacteraceae bacterium | reverse complement strand
ATGCGCGCGCGATAGAACGCGTCGGGGATCAGCGCCTCGACCTGGCGGCGGATCAGCGACCAGTCGCCGATCTGGCCGTTGTGCATGAACATCCAGCGGCCGTACGCGAAGGGATGGCAGTTCGGCCGCGTGGTGGCGGTGCCGGTCGAGGCGCGCACGTGGGCGAAGAACAGGTGCGAGCGGATGTGCCGGCACAGGTGCCGCAGGTTCTCGTCCGACCAGGCCGGACGCACCTCGCGGTAGAGCCCCGGCTCCGCATGATCGGCATACCAGCCGAGCCCGAACCCGTCGCCGTTGATGCCGGACAGCGACTCGACCGCGCGCATGCTCTGCTCGATCAGCGAATGGGCCGGCGCAGTCACGTGCTGCTCGAGCGCGATGGTCTCTCCCCGATAGGCGATCCAGCGGCACATGGCGCGAATCCCGATGCCCGGCCCGACCCGAGATTTACCACCGCGGCCGACCGGGGCAAGGCGCTCGTCTTGGCGCCGGCTTGCGGCTATACCGGACGGTGGCCAAGCAGGCGCTCATGGACCCGCGACCCGACCTGTCATTCGTGCTGCCCGCGCATAACGAGGCGCAGAACGTGGCCGCCATGGCGGCCGCGCTGGCGAAAATCGCGGCGCCGCTCGGCAGCCACGAGATCGTGTTCGTGGACGACGGCTCGACCGACGGCACGCTCGCCGAGATCAAGGCGCTGGCGGCGCAGAGCGACGCTGTGCGCTACGTCTCGTTCACCCGCAATTTCGGCCATCAGGCGGCGCTGCGCGCCGGCCTGCGCCATGCCCAGGGGAAGGCCGTGGTGCTGATGGATTGCGATTTCGAGCATCCGCCCGAGGTGGTGCCCTTGCTGGTCGCCGAGTGGCGCCGTGGCGCCAAGGTGGTGGTCACCCAGCGTCTTGACATGATCGGCCCGAACTCGGCCGCCAAGCGCTTTACGTCGCAACTGTTCTACCGCGTGCTCGGCGTCATCGGCGACGTACGCATCGATCCCGGCAGCGCCGATTTCCTCCTCCTCGACCGCACCGCCGTCGAGGTGGTCAACGGCTTCGAGGACCGCGACGTGTTTCTGCGCGGTCTCGTGCGCTGGCTCGGCTTCCCGCTCGCCCTGGTGTGCTACGCCCAGGGCACCAGGCAGGCCGGCGAGACCAAGTTCACGCTCCGCCGCATGGTCGACTTCGCTGTGACCGGCATCGTCGCGCACAGCGTCAAGCCGCTGCGCCTGGCCATCTACCTCTCGCTCACCTTCGCGCTGCTCGGCCTGCTGCTGCTCGTCTATTCGTTCATCAGCTTCCTGTGGATTGAGCACACCGTCGCCGGCTGGACCTCGGTCATGTCGGCGATCGCCATCTTGGGTGCCGGCCAATTGCTGGTGCTCGGCATCATCGGCGAATATGTCGGCCGCATCCTGCGCGAGGCGCGCAAGTGGCCGATCTATATCGTGGCCGAGACTGAGGCCGCGGCGGGCGAACCGGTGCGCGCGGTCGCCGAGATGCGCGGCGAGCGGAAGATATCGTCGGCCGGCTGATCGGACTTTTGGTGTCCGCCCGCTCCGCTCATGATCGCCTTGGTCCGTAGCCGCGTATTGGCGCCGCTCGAGCGGATCGTCGATGCGCTCGCCGATCCGCGCCGCAGCCATCGCACCGCCGGGGGACTGCTCGTCCTCTACGCGCTGCTATGGTGGGCCTACGCGCTCATCGCGAAATCGACCCAGGACATCCACTTCGACATGGGCGAGGTGTTCTCGTGGTCGACCGAGTTGGCCTACGGCTATCCCAAGCATCCGCCGTTCCCGGCCTGGGTCGCCGCCCTCTGGTTCACGATCTTTCCGCGCGCGGATTGGGCCTATTACCTGCTCTCTGCCGTCAGCATCTCGCTGGCCCTGTGGTTTGCGTGGCTGATCGCCGCGCGCCTCGTCGACGGGGACCGGCGCGCCGTCGCGCTGGTGCTGCTCGCCTTCGCGCCGACGTTCAACTTTCAGCCGCTCAAATTCAACTCCAATGCGCTCCTGATCACGGTATGGGCGGGGGCGACCTGGCTGTTCCTGCGCTCTTATGCCGAACGCACTTTCATGGCCGGCGCGCTGGCGGGCGCGGCTGCCGCCGTCGCCATGCTGACCAAATATTGGTCAGCGTTCCTCATCCTCGGCTTCGTTGCCGCGGCGCTCGCGCATCCACGCCGGCGCGACTATTTTCGCTCGCCCGCGCCGTGGGCCTCGATTGTCGTCGGTGCGCTTCTGCTGGCGCCCAATATCGCCAATCTGGTGGGTTACGACTTCGCGGCCTTCAAATATGCGGCCGCCTCGCATGCCGATGCGAGCCTCGGCCCGGTGCTGGCGTCGATCGGCAATTATCTCACCGGCGTCCTCTATCTCGCCGGCCCGGCGGCAGTGCTGGCGCTCGCGGCTTCGCCGGGGCTTGCCGTCTGGCGCGACACGGCGTGGCCGCACGAACCCGACCGCCGGCTTCTGGCCGTCATCATGTGGACGGGGCTGCTGGCGCCGATCCCCGTCGCGCTCGCGCTCGAAGTGCGGCTCAATGCCCTGTGGACCATGCACTGCTGGGCGGTGTTGCCGGCGCTCTTTCTTTCCGCGCACGGCCTCGCGGTGACGCGGCGCGCCGCCGCCGCGGTTCTCGCCGCCGCCTACGCCGTCCCGCTGGTCGCGCTCGCGGCCTCGCCCGTGGTCGCGGTCAATGTCCTGCATCGCGGCGTCGACAGCGCGGCCGCCTATTACTCGCTGCTCGCCCACGAGGTCGACCGCCGCTGGCCGCAGGTCTCCGACACGCCGCTGCGCTACGTCGCCGGGCCGGAGCAACTGGCCTGGGCCTGCACCTTCTATTGCCGCGATCGCCCGCGCGCGTTTCCGTCGTTCTCGCGCACCAACGCCCCATGGATCGATCCCGCCGCCATGGCACGCGAGGGATTTGCCGCGCTCTGCCCCGCGAACGAACCGCTCTGTCTGCGCTTCGCGCGCGAACTCGCCGCCGGCAACCCGAACCTGCGCGAGGAGACCGTCGATGTGGCGCGCCAAGGCTGGGGCACGCAGGGCGAGCCGCAACGCTTCACGATCGTGCTGTCGCCGCCGCGGTAGTCATCGCTCCTGTAGCCCGGATGAGCGAAGTGAAATCCGGGGCCACGCTCCCGCATTGCGCTGCGCTCCATGCGGGCTACGATCAAACAGCAAGCCCGGCAACGTCTGAAAGACTCAAACGAAAGCACCCGCCCTCATCCTGAGGAGCACGCCGAAGGCGCGCGTCTCGAAGGATGGACGAGGGCGCGTTCGCTTCCATCCTTCGAGACGGCCGCTTCGCGGCCTCCTCAGGATGAGGTCGATTGTTTGATTGCCGCGCTTGTTTCGGGGCGATGATGCTCCGCGATCAATACCGATAATGATCCGGTTTGAACGGGCCGTCGGCGGGCACGCCGATATAGGTCGACTGCTTCTCGTTGAGCAGCGTCAGCTTGACGCCGATCTTGTCGAGGTGCAGGCGCGCGACCTTTTCGTCGAGGCGCTTGGGCAGCGTGTAGACCTTCTTCTGGTACTTGCCGGGATTGGTCCACAGCTCGATCTGCGCCAGCGTCTGGTTGGTGAACGAGGCCGACATCACGAAGCTCGGATGGCCCATGGCGTTTCCGAGGTTCACCAGGCGGCCCTCCGAGAGCAGGATGATGCGCTTGCCGTCGGCGAATTCGATCTCGTCGACCTGCGGCTTGACGTTGTGCCATTTGTAGTTCCGCAAGGCCGCCACCTGGATCTCGGAATCGAAGTGGCCGATGTTGGCGACGACCGCGCGGTCCTTCATGCGCCGCATGTGGTCGATGGTGATCACGTCGACGTTGCCGGTGGCGGTGACGAAAATGTCGGCGCGCGGTGCGGCCTCATCCATGGTGGTGACCTCGTAGCCCTCCATGGCCGCCTGCAGCGCGCAGATCGGATCGACCTCGGCGACCAGCACGCGGCAGCCGGCCTGGCGCAGCGACGCCGCCGAGCCTTTGCCCACATCGCCGAAGCCCGCCACCATGGCGACCTTGCCGGCCATCATCACGTCGGTGCCGCGGCGGATGCCGTCGACCAGGCTCTCGCGGCAGCCGTACAGGTTGTCGAATTTCGACTTGGTCACCGAGTCGTTGACGTTGATCGCCGGGAACAACAGGCGGCCGTCCTTTTCCATCAGATAGAGCCGGTGCACGCCGGTCGTGGTCTCCTCGGTCACGCCCTTGATCGACTTTGCGAGGCTCGAGTACCAGCCGGGCCGCGCCTTGAGCCGCGCCTTGATGGCGGCGAACAAGACTTCCTCTTCCTCGTTGGTCGGATGGTTGAGGAGCGACGGGTTGCTCTCGGCCTGGCTGCCGAGATGCACCAGGAGGGTCGCGTCGCCGCCGTCGTCGAGGATCATGTTGGCGGTGCCGCCGTCCGGCCATTCGAAGATGCGGTGGGTGTAGTCCCAGTAGTCCTTGAGGGTCTCGCCCTTGACGGCGAACACCGGGACGCCGTGCTCGGCGATCGCCGCCGCGGCGTGGTCCTGGGTCGAATAGATGTTGCAGGACGCCCAGCGCACGTCGGCGCCGAGGCTCTTGAGCGTCTCGATCAGCACCGCGGTCTGGATCGTCATGTGGAGCGAGCCGGCGATGCGGGCGCCGCGCAGCGGCTGCAGCGGCCCGAACTCCTCGCGGGTCGCCATCAGGCCGGGCATCTCGGTCTCGGCGATGGCGATCTCCTTGCGCCCCCAGGACGCGAGCCCGATGTCCTTGACCACGTAATCGGCCACGGGTTTCACGGCTTTGGCGGTTGCGGTCATGGGCAATCCTTGAGCGTTACGAGGGCCGCGCAGGGGCGGCGGGCGGTCAGGGCCGTCGCTATAGCAGGCCGCCGCCGGGGCGGCAATCAAGATATAAAGATTTCTTTATATCGGCGGAATTACTCCCGCGGTCAGTCCTCTTCGCCGAACCGTCCGGTGATGAGCGCCTCGAGCGCCGCCATCACCCCGGCGGCGTCGGCCCCGGTCGCCGCGACCGTGATCGAGGTCCCGGGGCCGGCGGACAGCATCATCAGCCCCAGGATGGAGGTGCCGCCGACGGTTTCATGGCCCTTCGTGACCATCACCGCGGCGTCGAATTTTTCCACCGTCTGCACGAACTTGGCGGACGCGCGGGCGTGCAGCCCCTTGCTGTTGATGATCTCGAACACGCGAACGATGGCCCCGTCCGGGGTCGCAGGCTGAGGGGGCGGGCCATCGTCGGCCGGCGCAGGCTCGTTCATGTGCCGGCGAGCACCCGGCTGGCGACGGTGATGTATTTGCGCCCGGCTTCCTGCGCCCGGGCGACCGCCTCGGCGAGGGGCGTGTCGGCGCGGACCTTGGCGAGCTTGACCAGCATCGGCAGGTTGATGCCCGCCAGCACCTCGACATTCGGCCGGTTCATCAGCGAAATCGACAGGTTCGACGGCGTGCCACCGAACATGTCGGTGAGGATCACGACGCCGTCCCCGCTGTCCACCCGCTTGACCGCCTCGATGATGTCGCGGCGGCACCGCTCGACGTCGTCGTCCGGCCCGAGCATCACCGTCTCAATCTGCTTCTGCTCCTGCCCGACCACGTGTTCGAGCGCAGCGCGGAACTCGACGGCGAGCCGCCCGTGCGTGACGAGGACGATCCCGATCATGAGGTTACCCCGCGGCCCCCGGGACGGGGCGCCGCACGAAAAGGCGCACATTCATGACCATGTCGCAGCCGAGCGCAAGGGGCATTTGGGCGGATTAGACTTTGTGTGCACCGCAAGATGAGTTGAGGTAAATGGGCTTCAGACGCCCGATTCCGAGATATGCAGCGCAGCAGCGACGCGCGATAGCGGCATTTCTCCCGTCGCCATGGCAAGGCGCCGCAGGTTTACTCCCGCGATGGTGACACGGGCGTTTTCGGACCCGGGAAGCCGCTCCGCGTCGGTTGCCGCGAGGTCGACCACGAGGCCCACCACGGCGACGGGCTCGAACGCCAGGCGCCGGATGCCGAGCCCGCGGATTTCGATCAGGCCTTCGAGGCCGGGCGCCGGCCGGACCAGCAATCGCCCCGACGCGGCCTCGACCTGCGCCCGGTCGTCGGCGACAAGGCGCGCGAACGCCAGCAGCCCACCCTTGGCGGCCTCGATAAGGTCGAGGGCCAGGCGCGACTTGCCGCAGCCGGACGGTCCGCGGATCAGCACCGCGCGCGGTCCGGCGAGCACGGCCGACGCATGGATGGTCGCGGCGTGATCGGTCATCGTGCGGGGCAGTGCGCGACGCGCTGTCTCACGTCGCGGGAAGGCGGACCACGAAGCGGGCGCCGAGCACATTCGGCTCGCCGCTGACGGTCGCGATGCCGACGCGGTTCTCGGCGCGGATGCGCCCGCCATGCGCCTCGACGATCTGCCGCGAGATCGACAGGCCGAGCCCGGAATTCTGCCCAAAGCCCTGGTGCGGCCGATCGGTGTAGAAGCGGTCGAAAATCTTTTCGAGCGCGTCGGGGCGGACGCCGGGGCCGTCGTCGTCGACCACGATTTCGACGTCGCTGCGCAGCCGCCGGCAGGTGACGCGCACGCTGCCGCCCTCGGCCGAGAATGAGCGCGCGTTGTCGATCAGGTTGTCGAACACCTGCCCGAGGCGCGAATCGTGGCCCGGCACCATGAAGGTGCGCGGGCCGCCGCCTTCGAAGGTCAGCGTGACGACGACGCGGTTCTCGCGCCGCACTTCGTTGGCGATCGTCACCACCGTGTTGAGCAGGTGGACGAGATCGACCGGGGCCGCCTCCTGGCGCTGCAGCTCGGCGTCGAGCCTGCTCGCGTCGGACACGTCCGAGATCAGGCGGTCGAGCCGGCGCACGTCGTGCTCGATCACCGCGAGCAGGCGGGCGCGGCTCTGGTCGTTCTTCGCGAGCGGCAGGGTCTCAACCGCCGAGCGTAGCGAGGTGAGGGGATTCTTCAGCTCGTGCGCCACGTCGGCCGCAAAGCTTTCGATCGCCTCGATGCGGCTGTAGAGCGCGTCGGTCATGTCGCGCAGCGCGCCGGACAAATGCCCGATCTCGTCGCGCCGGTCGGTGAAATCCGGGATCTCGACCCGGGTGCGGATGCGGCGGCGC
>DASPZC010000171.1:0-9365 GCA_035636455.1 Xanthobacteraceae bacterium | reverse complement strand
ACCGGCGCGGCGCGCCGCTGCGGCAGATCCCCGGCATGGCCCCCTCGCCGGCCGAGCTTCCGCCCGGCTGCGCCTTCGCGCCGCGCTGTCCGCGTGCCGACGCCGCCTGCGCGGCCGCGCCGCCGATGACGCCGCATCCCGGCAACCGCGGCGCGCGCTGCTGGCACCCGCATGTGGAGATGGAGACGGCCGCGTGAGCGCACCGATCATCGCCCTCGAGCGGGTGAGCAAGCGCTTCGTCAAGCCGCTCGATCTCGCCGCGCAAGCAGCCAACCTGTTCGGGGCCGGGCTGCGCGAGGAAACCGTCCGTGCGGTCGACGATGTGAGTTTCGCGATCGGCGAAGGCGAGGTGGTGGGCCTGGTCGGCGAGTCGGGCTGCGGAAAGTCGACCCTCGGCCGCATCGTCGCCGGCATCCTTGCGCCGAGCGAGGGCGCGGTGCTGTTTCGCGGGCGCGCGGTGGACGGACTGACGGGCGGCGCCGCGCAGGCGGCGGCGCTCAAGGTGCAGATGATCTTTCAGGACCCGATGGCCTCGCTCAATCCGCGCATGCGGGTCGCTGACATCGTCGGCGAGGCGCCGGTCGTGCATGGCGTCGTGCCGCGCGGCGGGCGCGGCGACTACGTCGCCTCCCTGCTCGCGCGCGTCGGGCTCGACCCGCGCTATGCCAGCCGCTACCCGCACCAGTTCTCCGGCGGCCAGCGTGCGCGCATCGGCATCGCCCGCGCGCTCGCGGTCAAGCCGGATTTCCTCGTGTGCGACGAGTCGGTCGCCGCCCTCGACGTCTCGATCCAGGCGCAGATCCTCAACTTGTTCATGGACCTGCGCCGGGACCTCAAGCTCACCTATCTGTTCATCAGCCACGACCTCGGCGTGGTCGAGCATCTCGCCGATCGGGTGGTGATCATGTATCTCGGCCGCGTGGTCGAAAGCGCGCCGACCGAAGCGCTGTTCGGCGCAGCGAATCATCCCTACACTCGGGCGCTGCTCGCCAACGTGCCGCGGCTCGAGGCCAAGAAGCAGCGGTTCCAGCCGATCAAGGGCGAGATGCCATCGCCGCTCGATCCGCCGTCCGGCTGTCACTTCCACCCGCGCTGCCCGTTCGCCATGGCGCGCTGCAAGGTCGAGGCGCCGGCGCTCAAGGAGGTCGCGCCGGGACGCCGCTCCGCCTGCCACCTCAACGATACGGGCTGAGGGCCTGTCGCCTGATCTCCACCATTTTTCCGCAACATGAAGCTCGAAGTGGCCAGGATGCCCAGGGTGCTCGCCAGGATTCTCATTGGATGCTCGTTCCTCGCGATCGGGCTTGCGGCGCGTGCGCAGGACGCGCGCACCTGGATGTTCAACTTCGATTCCGATACGGCCGTGCTGCAATACGGCACGCCGGATACGGACGACGCGGTGCTGGTGATCGCCTGCGAGCCCGCCAAGCGCAGCATGCACATCGCCGAATTCATCGGCTCCGACAGTCTGGTGCCGGGGCGCCCCGCGCACCTCAAGCTCGCGAGCGGCGCGGCGAGCGTCGACTACGCCGGCCAGACCGTGTCGAACGAGATGGACGGCACCGTGAACATCGAGGTGACGGTCGCGGCCGACCCGAAGCTGATCGCCTTGTTGAAGACCGGCACGACCCTCACTGTGGATATCGCCGGAAAACAGACCGCCATCCCGCTCAAGGGCGCGGCCCCGCACGTGGCTGAATTCGAGAAGGCGTGCCTCGGCCGGCGGTGAGAGAGCGGCAAGCTATCTTGGCACGCCATGAGCTGCTCGACGGCTCCCGCATACAAATTACTGCAGATTTCCCATTTGCGCTTCGAGACGATCGACCGAGTAGATGGAAGCGCGACTATTGCATATGTGCATAAATTGCGCTATTTAATGCGTAACTGCAGTATCGCTGAGGCTGATGTCATGGTCGCGCAGGCAGTCGCGGACAAGATTCCGGCCGCCCGACAGCAACTGGCGATGGCCGGTTTCTTCGGCATCATGGACCGGTGGCGCGTGAGCAACGTGGTGGCGCGCCGAATTCTCGGCTTCCCGCCCGAGCGGACCTTCTTTGAATGGAAGAGAGGGAAGGCCGGTCGGGTCCCGGACGACACGCTGCGACGCATCGGCTACGTGGCCGGCATCTGGAAAGCGCTCGAGATCCTCTACTCGGACCCGTCGGCGGCCGAGGATTGGGTCAACCGTCCGAACGATTTCTTCGGTGGCCAGAGCCCGCTGGAGCGCATGGCGGCGGGCGACGTGACCGACCTTGCGGCCGTACGAGCCTATGTCGATGCCGCCCGCGCGCCCTGGTCATGAGGTCGGCGTTATCGCGGTTGTTTGGGCGGAAGCCTGGCGGGTTGTCGCGTCACGCTATCCGCCGATCAATCTATTCGAGCGCGTGTCGTCCGACCCGGCGGTTTGGGAGGTTTTGATCGAGCTCGAACAGCTCACAAACGCGCGCGTACGTGACGAGATTGGTGAAATCAGCCGAGTCCCGCCCAAGCGGCGCATCAGCGGTCCCAATGCCTCATGGGTCATGGCGACATTTACTCATGTCAATCCAAGAGGCTCGAGATTTTCGGACGGCCGTTATGGCGTGTACTACGCAGCGGATCGACTCAAGACTGCGATCGTGGAGACCGCCTACCACTTCGGTCGCTTCGCAAGAGATTCGCATGATCCGCCGCGCCGCGAAGGCATGCGGGTGCTCCTCGGCTCAGTGGACAACGAGTTTCACGATCTAGGTCAGCTATCGCCGGAGCGCCGCTCCACCATTCTGGACCCGGATTCCTACGTCGAAAGCCAAAGGCTTGGCCATGAGCTGCGAGCCAGCGGCAGCAACGGCGTCGTTTATCCCAGCGTTCGCGACCGCGGCGGCCGTTGCCTCGCTGCATTCTGGCCCGACGTAGTGCGGCCGCCCATGCAAGAGCGCCATCTCACCTACGAGTGGGACGGCGCTCGGGTGAGCCGGTATTTTGACTACTTGCTCGGGACGTGGACCGCGCTCTAAGCGATCGCCTCGGCCGGCAAGCGGCAATCGCGCCGGTATTACGCCAGCTTCACCCTTGCGATCGCCGCGTCCTTGCCGAGCGCCTCGAACACTTTGGCGACGATCGCCTTCGAGTCGAGGCCGGCCTTGGCATACATGGCGTTGGGCGAATCGTGGTCGATGAAGACATCGGGCAGCACCATCGTGCGCACTTTCATGCCGCGATCGAGCTGGCCATGCTCGGCGAGCGCCTGCAGCACATAGGCGCCGAAGCCGCCGATTGCCCCCTCCTCGATGGTGATCAGCACCTCGTGCTCGCGCGCAAGGCGCAGCACCAGGTCGGTGTCGAGGGGTTTGGCGAAGCGCGCATCGGCGACCGTCGCCGACAGGCCGAAGCCGGCCAGTTCCTCGGCCGCCTTGAGGCATTCGCCGAGGCGCGCGCCGAACGACAGCAGCGCGACCGTGGTGCCCTCGCGCAGCACCCGCCCCTTGCCGATCTCGAGCGGCCGGCCCTCGGCCGGCATGTCGACGCCGAGCCCCTCCCCGCGCGGATAGCGAAACGCGCTCGGCCGATCGTCGATCGCCGCCGCGGTCGCCACCATGTGCACCAGCTCCGCCTCGTCGCCCGCGGCCATCACCACGAAGCCCGGCAGGCAGCCGAGGTAAGCCACGTCGAATGCGCCGGCATGCGTCGGACCGTCGGCGCCGACCAGCCCGGCGCGGTCCATCGCAAAGCGCACCGGCAGCGACTGGATGGCGACGTCGTGCACCACCTGGTCGTACGCGCGCTGCAGGAAGGTCGAGTAGATCGTCGCGAACGGCTTGAAGCCCTCGGTCGCGAGGCCGGCCGCGAACGTGACGCCATGCTGCTCGGCGATGCCGACATCGAAGGTGCGGGTCGGGAACTCGGCGGCGAACAGGTCGAGCCCGGTGCCGGACGGCATGGCGGCCGTGACGGCGACGATGCGGTCGTCCTTGCGCGCCTCCTTGATCAGGCTCTGGGCGAACACCTTGGTGTAAGCCGGCGCGTTCGACTTCGATTTGGCCTGTGCCCCGGTCGCGACATCGAACTTGACGACGCCGTGGTACTTGTCGGCGGAGACTTCCGCCGGCCCGTAACCCTTGCCCTTCTGCGTGACCACATGGACGAGCACCGGGCCGTCCTTGAAGTCGCGCACGTTCTTCAACACCGGCAGCAGGTGCGCGAGGTTGTGGCCGTCGATCGGCCCGACATAGTAGAAGCCCAGCTCCTCGAACAAGGTGCCGCCGGTCCAGAAGCCGCGGGCGAACTCCTCGGCGCGCCGCGCCTTCTGATAGATGAACTTCGGCAGGCGCTTGGCGAGCTGCTTGCCGATCCCGCGAAACGATCGATAGGTGCCGCCGGAGACGAGCCGCGCCAGATAGGCCGACATGGCTCCGACCGGCGGGGCGATCGACATGTCGTTGTCGTTGAGCACGACGATCAGCCGCTCGCGGCGCGCGCCCGCGTTGTTCATCGCTTCGTAGGCCATGCCGGCCGACATGGCGCCGTCGCCGATCACGCAAATGACGTTGTTGGACCTGCCGGCGAGATCGCGGGCCACCGCCATGCCGAGGCCTGCCGAAATCGAGGTGGACGCATGCGCGGCGCCGAACGGGTCGTATTCGCTCTCCGCACGCTTGGTGAAGCCGGAGAGCCCGTTGCCCTGGCGGATGGTGCGGATGCGGTCGCGCCGGCCGGTGAGGATCTTGTGCGGATAGGCCTGGTGGCCGACGTCCCACACTAGGCGATCGCGCGGGGTGTCGAACACGTGATGCAGCGCGACGGTGAGTTCGATCACGCCGAGACCGGCGCCGAGATGCCCGCCCGTCACCGCAACCGCGTCGATCGTCTCGGTGCGCAGCTCGTCGGCGAGCTGGCGCAATTCATTCTCCTCGAGGCCTCGCAGGTCCTCGGGATCATGAATGCGGTCGAGCAGGGGAGTCTTCGAGGGCTCGGACACGAAGCATTCTCCGCACTGAGGGGTTCGGCGGCCCCGCGCCGACGGCTACATCCCCAAACGGCGAGGCTTACACCAGATGCGAGATCAGGCGCAAATCAGCTTGCCCCTTGATCAGGCGGCCTCGCCGGGACGGGCACTGATCGTGCGGGTCAGCTCGGTGCCGCAGCTCTTGCAGAAGTGCGTGATCTCCTCGAGACCGGCTTGAGATGCGGGGGCCGCAACCGCCTTGACGATCATCCGGTGTCCGCAGCAGGGGCAAGGCATGATCAAGCTTGGCAAGAATGAGGGCGGAACGGCTTGGCGGTCCATGTTTTTCCCCGGTCGAGCGTGTCCATTCGGACTCTGCGCATGACCGGAGTCAAGCATTTTTGTGCGATGCACACAAATTTGCGGCACCGCACCGCAGTGACCCTACGCAATCAACACGTGAGTATTATTCAGTTACGCGCTTCGGCCGCTCAAACGAAGAACACCGCGTAGAGGCCGAAGCCCAGGGTCGCGCTCAACACGGCCTGGATCGCACCGAACGGCAGGTCGCCGATCTCATGGGCGATGTACGGATAGATCATCCGCCCGAGCGGAAACATGAGGCTTGCGACCAGCGCGACGCACATGAGCTTGAGGACGATCGGCTTATGGTCCATGGCTCCCCTCCCGGCACTTGAACTCCCGGGCGAACTTAAGCCGCAAATCCCGCTAAAGAAAGCCACTTGGTGCCGACATGGCCTTCGGCGCGGATAATAGCGACTCGCAGACGGTCAGCGCCGAATGGCGAATAGCGAATAGAGGCGATACCCGCTACCTTCCATTCGCCACTCGCTGCCCGGGGCGCATCGATGCCGCTGTTCAAGCCCGTCACGGTGATCACCGGCGCCTCCTCGGGGATCGGCGCCGCGCTGGCGCGCGTGTTCGCGGAACATGGCCATGAAGTGGCCCTGGTGGCGCGGCGCGAGGCGCAGCTTGCAGCGCTGGCCGACGAGATCGCGGCGACCGGCCGCCCGCGGCCCCGCGTCGTGCCGGTCGACCTCGCACGCGCCGACGCGCCGGCGCGGATTTCCCACGAGCTGATCTCGCACGGGCTCGAGCCCGCGATCGTCGTCAACAATGCGGGCTTCGGCCTGCTCGGCGTCGCGACCGAGCTCGACCGCGCCGAGCAGCTCGCGATGATCGACCTCAACGCGCGGACGCTGACCGACCTGTCGCTGCGCTGGATCGACAGCGTGACGCGGCATCGCGGCGGCATCCTCAACGTCGCCTCGCTGGCCGGATTCATACCCGGGGGCCCCAACATGGCGGTCTACTTCGCCACCAAGGCCTACGCCCTTTCGTTCAGCGAGGCGCTGCACTCCGAGCTCAAGCCGAAGGGCGTGCGCGTGACCGTACTGGCCCCCGGTCCGGTCCCGACCGAGTTCCAGGGGCGCGCCGGGATTCGCCCGCGCAAGCGGGACCTGCTGACCGTTTCGCCGGAGCGGGCGGCGCGCGAGGGCTACGCCGGTTTCGCGCGCGGCCGGCGGGTCGTGGTGCCGGGGCTCGGCAACAAGTTCGTTGCCTTTCTGCCGCGGATCATGCCGCGTTCGCTGATCCTCAGCGTCATCCACGCGAGTCAGAGCCGGCGCGCGAAACCCAAAGAGGCGGGCTGGCCGCGGCGGCGCCCCGAAAGTTCGGGATAGCTCGGCGACCGATCGCGCCGCGGAGGGTGCCCTACCCGAGGCTGACTTGCGCGGCGCGCGTATCCGGCCCGCCGTAGGCTCCCTGCGACGAAAAGGAATGATGCACCGCGTCGGGCTGCTCGGCCCATTCGGTCGCCGCCACCGGGCCGCAGACCAGCATGAAATAGTCGTAGGGCGCGCGCCGGTTGTTGGCCATCACGTACTGGTAATGCATGCGGAAATGGGCATGGCGCATGCGGTCGTAGGCGTCGTCGGTCAGCGCGTCGCGCAGGCGCACCGGCCATATGATCGGGTTGCGGCGCTCGGCGCCGACCTCGACTCCGCAGCCGCCGACCGGATCGAAGTCCCAAAAATTCATGACGTCTTTGCGCGCCTGGCAATCGACCCAGCGCACCGCGGGCTCGAGCGCGAGGCGCCGGATCGCCGCGCGCGTCCGTTCGGCCGCCGGATGCAGCGCAAAGGCCGGCAGGAGCGACCCGACGGTGAGCAAGGTGACGCGCGGGCCGTGCCGGCCGAGGTCAGGATCGAGCTCGAGCGCGCGCGCGACCAGGACGGGCGCCACCATCCCGCCGGCGCTGTGACCGACGATGAGGATTTCATCGGCGTCGCCGGCGCCCGCCGCCGCCACGAGCGCTTGGGCGAACGCCTCGAGCGGCTGGTCGTAGCCGGTCGGCCGGCCGCGCGCGAAATCGCGCATGTGCGGCCAGCCGTTGGCGACCTGGATCACCATCGAGCGATCGGCAAGCGGCAATAGCGCGGCGGCAGCCGCGGCTCCGATCGCCACCCCCGCGGCGAGCGCGATCAGGAGCGGGAGGCCGAGCCACTGCGTCGCCGCAACGGCGCCGAGCGCGCCAGCTGCGAGCGCGATCGCCACCCACAGCAGGAGCGGCACCTGCAGCAAGGCAAGATGAAGCACGAACCGCCATGAGGCGCGCAACGTGCGCCACAGCGTGCCGGTCATGAGATCATCGAACGCCCAGGCCAGGCTGCGCGCCATGCGGGACGCGCGCGGGAGGCGCATGTTGGCGCGGATGAAGTGCTCGAACCGCACGAAACTGTAACGCGTCGCGGTCTGCCAGTTCGACCCTTTCGTCGCGACGTCCCAATGGGCGACGTCCTGCGAATCGGTCGTCAGCTCGCGCAAGTCGGCTTCGACCGACCACGTCTGCACGAAGCGCTTCAGCTCGCGGCCGAACAGGCTGTAATAGCCCTCCGCGCCCTGCGGGTCGTAACCCGCGACGTAGAAAACGTGCCGCCGCCGGATCAAAGCGAATGTCACCCGACGTCGAGCGGCTCGGTCCCGACCGGCTTGCCGGAAGCGTCGAGCGTGATCTTCTCGACCCGCGCCTCGGCCTGGCGCAGCAACTCCTCGCAGCGGCGCTTGAGCGCTTCGCCGCGCTCGTAGATCGCCACGGATTCCTCCAGCGCCACGTCGCCGCGCTCGAGCTTTTGCACGATCGATTCGAGCTCCGCCAGCGCCTTCTCGAACGGCAGCCGCGTCACGTCCGCATTGGTCTCGTCGGCCATCGCCTCATCCCCGCGAGTCGGTCGATCCGCATGTTAGCATCTTGGCCGATATGGCGAGGAGCGGCGCGCGGCGCGGCATCCCGACCCATGGCGGCGTATCACCCCCGCATCAGTGCCATGACATGGGCGGCCGCCGAGCGCGCGAGGGCTTCGAGGTCGTAGCCGCCCTCGAGCACGGACACCACCCGCCCGTTCGCGCCGGCGTCGGCGATATCCATCACCTTCCGGGTTGCCCAGGCGAAATCGGCTTCCACCAGATTGAGGTTGGCGAGCGGATCACGCGCATGGGCGTCGAAGCCGGCGGAGATCACGATGAGGTCCGGCGAGAAATCCCGCAGCCGCGGCAGGATCAACGTCTCGAACGCCTCGCGGAACTCCGGCCCGCCGTCGCCGGGGCGCAGCGGGGCGTTGACGATGGTGCCGTGCTCGCCGCGCTCGGATATGGCGCCGGTGCCGGGATAAAGCGGCATCTGGTGGGTCGAGCAATACATCACCGTCGGATCGTCCCAGAAAATGTCCTGCGAGCCGTTGCCGTGATGGACGTCGAAGTCGACGATCGCCGCGCGCTGGGCGCCGTGGCGTTTCTGCGCATGGCGCGCCGCGATCGCCGCGTTGTTGAACAGGCAGAACCCCATGGGCCGCGCGGTCTCGGCATGGTGGCCGGGCGGGCGCGCCGCCACGAAGGCGTTGGCCGCGGTCTTGGCGAACACCTCGTCGACCGCGCGCACCGCGCCGCCCGCCGCGCGCAACGCCGCCTCGAAACTGCCCGGCGACATCGACGTGTCGGCATCGAGGTGGGCGAGGCCCTGGCGCGGCGTCGCCTCGCGGATGCGCTCGACGTAGTCGATCGGATGGCAGAGCGCGATGATGTCGAGGGCGCTCGCCGGCGCCTGGGCGCGCGCCAAGGTCGCGAACCGCTCGTGTTCCAGGATGCGCTCGATCGCGCGCAGCCGGTCCGGCCGCTCCGGATGGCCGAGCGGCGTCACGTGGTCGAGGCAGGCCGGATGGGTAATGAGAAGAGTAGACATCGGCGCTTCGTTTCCGGGCCGTTGTCAAATCTTCGCGGCCAGGCTGACGCCGGGCGGCGGTCGCATGTCATCCGGAACGAAGAAGTCGGGCGACAGCGGCTCGCGCGGATCGACGCGGTAACGGTCGAAGTCGGTGACGCCTTCGCCGACCAGGAACGTGTCGTCGATCAGGAATTGGCCGGT
>DASPZC010000170.1:0-4287 GCA_035636455.1 Xanthobacteraceae bacterium | reverse complement strand
CAGCGGCCGGAATCGCCCGCGCGGGGTGCCTCTATCTCCCTCGCGCTTGTCGGCGCGAATGCCTGATAGGCCAAGCGCCACCGGGATATGCCGCGGTCCGGCCCGCAGCCAGCCGCGCGCGCTCTCGCCCGGGCGCGCCCGCACCACGATCGCGCGCAGCGACGTCCGCCGCATGGTTCCCTCGCCGGCGGCAACCGTGCGGCTGCCGCTTGCTCTTTTTCGCCCGATAGGTCTACTTCGCACAAAGCCGCTGGCCGGCAACCCCTGTCATGAGCCTGACGCAATGACCACAACCCGCAGGATCCTGATCGTCGACGACGACGCGGACATGCGCGACACGCTCGTCGAGCAGCTCGCATTGCACGAGGAGTTCGAGGCGGTCTCCGCCGAGAACGGCAGCAAAGGCGTGCAGATCGCCAAGGCCGGCCACGTCGACTTGGTGATCATGGACGTGGGCCTTCCCGACGTCGACGGGCGCGAGGCGGTGCGCATCCTGCGCAAGAACGGATTCAAGGCGCCGATCATCATGCTGACGGGACACGACACCGATTCGGACACGATCCTCGGGCTCGAGGCCGGCGCCAACGATTACGTCAGCAAGCCGTTCCGCTTCGCGGTGCTGCTCGCGCGCATCCGCGCGCAGCTGCGCCAGCACGAGGCGAGCGAGGACGCGGTGTTCACCATCGGGCCCTATACGTTCCGGCCAAGCTCGAAACTCCTGGTCAATCCCAAGGGCAACAAGGTGCGCCTGACCGAGAAGGAAACCGCGATCCTGCGCTATCTTTATCGCGCCGGGCAGCGGCCGGTGTCGCGCGAAATTTTGCTGCAGGAAGTCTGGGGCTACAATTCCGGCGTCACCACCCATACGCTCGAAACGCACATTTACCGGCTGCGCCAGAAGGTCGAGCGGGACGCCTCGATCCCGGCCATTCTGGTGACCGAGGGCGGCGGCTACAAGCTGATCCCCTGATCGGCCGCGAATGAGCATCGAGGACGACATCGCCTTCCTGGAGCGCGTGCCGACCTTGGCGCTCCTCGGCCGCGAACCCTTGCGCATCCTCGCCATCGGAGCGGAGAGCAAGTATCTGCACGACGGCAACGTGCTGTTCACCCAGGGCGAGGCGGCCGACGCCGGCTACGTGGTCCAGGAGGGATCGCTGACCCTCGCGCCGGTGCGCGGCGAGGCCGAGGCGCTCACGGTGGGGCCGGGGACGCTGCTCGGCGAGCTTGCGATGCTGATCGAGACCAAGCGGCCGGTGACCGCGACGGCGCGCGAGCCCTCGACGGTGATTCGCATTTCGCGCACCCTGTTCCTCAAGATGCTCGAAGGCTACCCGGACGCGGCGCGCCGCCTGCAGGAGAACATCCTGGCGCGCTCCGACCATTCGGTGCGCGAAATGTACAAGGTGCGCGGCTTCTTGGGCGATGCCGGCGGGGGGCCGGATACGGCCGCCTGAGCGTTTCCTCTTGACACCCTATATTATTGCACTTATACTTCCATTATCGGCCGCCGAAACGGTCGATCTGGAATATCACTTTGGAAGGTCGCGAGAGCCCTTGTCATCGGCTCCGCAACTGTCGGGAGGCGTGCGCGGACCGGGCCGCTTGTAAATATCAAGCGAAATACAAGCGGTGTGACCGCAGGCCGCTTCTGCCGAAGGATGACGGCGCAACTGCGGTCAGGCCGCGGGCCTGTAAAGATCAGGGAAAATACAGGATTCAGACCTCGACCGTCGCCGTGACCGGAACGTGGTCCGAGGGACGCGCCCAGCCGCGGCTCTGCTTGGTCACCCGGATGGCGGCCACGCGGTCGCCCAGTTCGGGGGCGACCCAGATGTGATCGAGACGCCGGCCCTTGTCGGCGGCGGCCCAGTCGGGCGCGCGATAGCTCCACCAGGTGTAGAGCTTGGCAGGCTCCGGCACGAAGGCGCGCATCGCGTCGATCCAGTTGCCGGCGCGCTGGGCGGCGACCAGCTTCTCGCACTCGACCGGCGTGTGGGAGACGACCCGGATCATCTGCCGGTGGCTCCACACGTCGTGCTCGAGCGGCGCGACGTTGAGGTCGCCGAGGAGGATCGCCCGGTCGCGCGGCGCGGGCCGCAACTCCAGGCGCTCGCGCATCTCGTCGAGGAAGCCGAGCTTGTGGGCGAATTTCACGTTGACGTCCGGGTCGGGATCGTCGCCGCCGGCCGGCACGTAGAGATTATGCACGGTCAGCGGATCGCGCAGCCCGGCGCGCTCGCCGAGCACCACGGCGACGTGGCGGCAATCGGTCTTGCCGCAGAAGCCGTGGGTGGCGGTCGATTCGAACGGCACGCGCGAGACCACCGCGACGCCGTGATAGCCCTTCTGTCCGTTGAGCGCGACGTGGGTGTAGCCGAGCCGGGCAAAGCGCTTGAGCGGGAATTTGTCGTCCGGGCACTTGGTCTCCTGCAGGCACAGCACGTCGGGGCGAACCGCCTTGAGGAATTTCGCCACCGCGTCGATGCGCAGGCGCACCGAATTGATGTTCCAGGTCGTCACCGTCAGCTGCATGGAGAAAAGGAGATACACAGCACGAGTCGATTGATCAACCTGGCGCCGCTTACCGCTCCCCGCTTGCGGGGAGAGGGCCTGCCCCGGACTTGATCCGGGGTCGACGCGCGAAGCGCGTCGGGTGAGGGGGCCTCTGAGGAAAGCGCGCAACCACTGACGCCCCCTCATCCCGACCCTCTCCCCGCAAGCGGGGAGAGGGAGTCACTGCACCATGCGCTCGTAATTGATCTTGAACAGGTCCGGGTCGAGCTTCTTGCCCTTGTCGAGGTTATAGACCGCGACCGTCGTGTCGTAGCCCTGCGGATCGGTCACCGTCCATTGCTTGAGCTCGAAATCCTTGGCGCCGAACATCAGCATCAGCCGGTGGGTGCCGCCGAACACCTGGCGCTCCTCGATGACGATGCTGGCGAACATGTTGTCGGAGTAAACGCCGACCAGGTTGGTGTCCTTGAGCAGGTCGATGCGGTCGGCGAGCAGGAAGCGCAGCGGCGTCTGCGACAGGGGATAGAGGTCCTGGGTCGCGAGCTTGCGGTCGCGCACCACCAGCGACTGGCCGTCGGCGATCAGCTCGACCGGGCTCGGAGGGTTATATTCGAAGCGCACGCGGCCGGGTTTCTGCAGGTAGAACTTGCCCTCGGTGCGGCCGCCGTCGGCGGCGACCTGGACGAAGTCGCCCACCAGGCTCTGCACGCTGGTCAGATAGGCATTGACCCGCTCCACCAGCGCCCGCTGGTTGGCGTCGAAGGCGGTCATGCCGCCGGGCAGGATGGGGCCGGGCTTGGCGGCCGGCACCGCCACCTTGGGCAGCGGCTGGCCCACCGGGGCGAGCGACAACGGAGGCGAGGGGTTCGCGGCGGCCGAAGGAGGCGGCCCGGCGGTTCCGGTCTTCGGCTGCGGCGCGGGTTTTGGAACCGGAATAGGCGCGGGCGGCACAGGGGCGGGCTGCGCCATCGCGCCTCCCGTCAGGCTCGCCGCGACGATGCACGCAATCGCCGCGCGCCTTGCTGTCCGCATCATCCCCTCCGCGCTCCCCCGCCGCTTGGCCCTCGCGGTAGCGGCGAGGTATGGCGATTTCGCGACCTCTTCCGGCGCGCGCAGCCGTATCGGCGCGCGCGCCGTTCTCAATAGCGTTCGTTCGCTTCCTCGCCAACCAGGATCTCGCGTTTGCCGGCATGATTGGCGGCGCCGACGATGCCTTCTTCCTCCATGCGCTCCATCAGCGAGGCGGCGCGATTGTAGCCGATTTGCAGCCGGCGCTGGATATAGCTGGTGGACGCCTTGCGGTCGCGCATGACGACCTGGACGGCCTGCTGATAGAGGTCGTTGGTCTCGCCGCCGCCCATGGCGGTCGCGTCGAACAGCGGGCTGTCCTCGTCCTCGTCGCCGCCGGCGGTGACCGCTTCGAGATATTGCGGCGCGCCCTGCGCCTTGAGATGGCGCACCACCTTCTCGACCTCCTCGTCCGACACGAAGGGGCCGTGCACGCGGCTGATGCGGCCGCCGCCCGCCATGTAGAGCATGTCGCCCTGGCCGAGCAGCTGCTCGGCGCCCTGCTCGCCGAGGATGGTCCGGCTGTCGATCTTCGAGGTGACCTGAAACGAGATGCGGGTGGGAAAATTCGCCTTGATGGTGCCGGTGATGACGTCGACCGAGGGACGCTGGGTGGCGACGATCACGTGGATGCCGGCAGCGCGCGCCATCTGGGCAAGGCGTTGAATCGCCGCCTCGATGTCCTTGCCTGCCACCATCATC
>DASPZC010000169.1:0-5831 GCA_035636455.1 Xanthobacteraceae bacterium | reverse complement strand
CTATCACATCTTCAACATCGCCGACGCTTTCCTGGAGCACGAGGTGCAGGGCCTGCCGCTCCAGGAAGGGGCCTACGGCCGGGTGCCGGCGCCGGGGAGCGACACGCAGGCGAAAATCCTCGCCTATGGACAAGACGTGCTGCGGCGATTCCAGGCCTGGTGGGATGGTCCGGGCCGGACGACCGATTTTTCGCGCAAGGCCCGCGTCTACTACGGCGACGTGACCTTGCACGACTATCTCGAGCGGACCACCTGGCATTCGGGCCAGCACGTGCGCCAGCTCGTGATGGTGCTCGGCCTGCTGGGCATCGAGCCGGATCGGCCGCCGGCCAAGGAAACGTTTGCCGGCCTGCCGATGCCCGACAAGGTCTGGGATGACGAGCGGGTCATGGCCTGATGCGGGCGCGCGCATAAAGCGGGATGACTCTTCTTCGAATCGTCATCCCGCTTTATCTTATTGTTGGAGCATGATCTTTTTTCCGAAAACCGGTACCCACTTTTCGGGATCATGCTCTAGGCCGAGCCACCCGGGCCGCAGACGACGTTGAGCAGCGCCTGGCGCCGCTCGTTGGTCACGACCGCCATGGCGCGGTCGAGTGCGGCGGGGAGGGCGGCCGGGTCGTCCACCCTTTCGCCGTAGCCGCCCGCCGCCTCGCAGATGCGCTCGAACGCCGGCAGGTTCTTGAGGCGTACGAACGGCGGGTCGTTGCTGCGCGCCGCCCGCCCGTCCGGGTACATGGCGCGGGTGCTGCGCTCGACCGCGCCCCACATCCCATTGTTCATGACGACGAACAGCACCGGCAGCTCATGCAGGGCGGCGGCATGGTGCACGGCGGCCGGATTGCTGAACATGTAGGCGCCGTCGCCGACGACGGCGATGACCGGGCGGCCCGGCCGCGCCAGCTTGGCGCCGAGCGCCGCGCCCGCGCCCCAGCCGAGACCCGACGCGGAGCTCGATCCGAAATAGAGGTCGGGATGCTCGAACGCGCAGTGCTCGAGGAACAGCGTGTACTCGTTGATCACGATCGAGCCCGGGTCCTTGGCGCGGTCGATGCAATGGCTCACCCAGGCGGGGTCGGCCAGGTTCTTGTGCGCGGCGGCGTCGAGCGCGGCCTTCCATCGGGCGATGAGCGCTGCACGCTCGTCCGCCGCCCAGCGCCGGCGCAGCTCGGTCGCTTGCCCGTCGAGCCCATCCGCGAGTGCCGCGGTCAGCGCCGCAAGCGTCGCCGCGGTCGATCCGGTGATGGCCACATCGCAGGGAAAGCCGCGGATCGGATACCGTGAGAACAGCGGGTCGAGCCCGCATTGGACGACCTTGCAGGCCGGGTCCGGAGCGGTGCGGCCGGGAAGCCATGGGACGTCGCTCTCGAGCACCAGGATCACGTCGGCCTTGGGGACCAGGGGCGACGGGTCGAAGCCGAGGTTCATCGAATGCGAGGAGGGCAGCGAGAGATAGCGTGGCCGATGCTGGATGACGGGAATAGCGAAGCGCTCGGCAAATTGCGCCAGCGCGCTGAACGCCGCGGGGTCGCGGCCGGCGTTCGCGGTCACGATCAGCGGCCGCTGCGCCTTCGCGATCAGCCTCGCCGCGGCCGCGATCGCGCTCGCATCGGGCGCCGCCGGGGCGGCCGCGTTGAGCCGAGGCGGCGCCGGCGCGGCATGCGGCATCGGCGCGGCGATCACCTCGCGCGGCAGCGTCAGGTAGACCGGGCCGCGCGGCTCGCTCGCCGCGATCGCCAGCGCGCGGTCGACCACGGTCGCGAGCTGCTCGCCGTTGCGCAGCTCGTAATCCCATTTGACGATCTCGCGGATCATCCCCGCCTGGTCGTACATTTCCTGCGCCCAGTGGATATAGCCGTCGCGCGACCCGGGCAGCCCGGTCTCGGTCAGCGGCGAGCGGCCGGCGGTGAGCAGGATGGCGACGTTCTCGCGCGACGCGTTCATGGCGGCGCAGATCATGTTGGCGGTGCCGACGCTCACGTGCGCCATCACGGCCGGGATGCGCCGCGAGACCATGGCGTAGCCGTGCGCCATCGCGACCGCGAGGTTCTCGTGGGTCGCCAGCATCGGCCGCGGAACCGCGATGCCCGCCTGCGCGGCCTCGGCATAGGCTTCGATCAGCGGGGCGAAATCCGT
Source organism: Xanthobacteraceae bacterium (assembly GCA_035636455.1). Classification (GTDB taxonomy): domain Bacteria; phylum Pseudomonadota; class Alphaproteobacteria; order Rhizobiales; family Xanthobacteraceae; genus AP-16. The sequence goes on along the minus strand of DASPZC010000169.1, from coordinate 3,695 downwards.
CCCGGCATTGCCGAACAAATAGTCGACGCCGCGGTCGGCCAGCAGCGCGAGATAGGCGGCGGCGACGCTGCGGGTTTCCTGCTGCTTCATTTGATCGGGGGCTCCGCTTCGGCTGTGCGTGCATCTTATTCATAAGCGCTCGCGCGGACCAATGGGCGGAGGGCATCGAAATTTCCCCGCATGACAAGCCTGGGTTGGTGCGAGGGCGGCGCTGGACAACTTCGGCGGTCTGAACGAACAATGGCGGGCGGGAAAGCGGAGGGATTGGGCATGAGGCGGCTTGGCATCGTAATTGGCGCGCTGGCGCTGCTCGGGGCGTTGTGGGCGCCCAACGAAGCCGCGGCGCAGGACAAGCTCGTGGTCAGCGTGTGGGGCGGCAGCTGGCGCGACATGGTCGCCAACATCATCGGCAAGCGGTTCACGGCGCAGACCGGCGTGCCGGTCGAATACAACACCGGCGGCACCATCGACCGGCTGAACAAGGAAAAGCTCGCCAAGGGCAACCCGGAAAGCGACATCACGTTCACGACATCGCATGTCGGCTGGCTCTACGCCAATGACGGGCTCTACGAGCAGCTCGACCTTGCCAAGGTGCCGAACGCCAAGAACCTGGTCGCGCAGGCGAAGATCAGCCCCTACCACATCGGCACCTGGGCCTATGTGTACACCATCGGCTACCGGCCCGACCTGGTGAAAGGCATGCAGTTCGACAGCTGGGCGGACCTGTGGAAGCCGGAGGTCAAGGGCAAGCTCGCCGCGCCTGACTTCGATCCGAGCCATCTCATCGCCGTCGCCGCGATGCTCGCCGGCGGCGATGCGGCCACCTGGGAGAAAGGACAGGGCAAGCTCAAGGAGCTCAAACCCAGCTTCAAGGCGTTCTACACCAACGACGCCAACAGCCAGCAGCTCATTGCCAACGGCGAAACGCCGATCCAGGTCATCCTGTCGATGAACGCGCACTACATGGCGGGCGAGGGCGTGCCGATCGCGCTGGCGATCCCGAAGGAGGGCGCGGTGCTCGGCATCGACACCATCGCGATCATGAAGGGATCGAAGAAGGCGGAGCTTGCCTACAGGTTCATCAATATCGCGCTCGACCCGCAGGTGCAGGCGGAAGTGGCCGCGTTCAAGAAGGGCAGCCCGGCCGTCGCCAACGCGACGCTCGATCCCGCCGTCGCCAAGCTGCCGGGGGTGTTCACCACCGCCGAGCAGTGGAACAAGCAGGCCATCATCATCGATCACAAGCTGCGCGCGGAGAAGACCGCCGAATGGCGCAAATGGTTTGCCGAAAACATCATGAATTGACGCGCGCGCGCAGCCGACCCCGCGCTGCTCCATGGAGCACGGCCGTCACGATCGCCGCGCCGTGACCCGGCCGTTCCTGCGCACCTTCGTGTCGCCGGCCGCGCTGTGCGCGCTCGGCTTCATGGCGGCGCTGGCGGCGGTGATGCAGTACAGCCTGCGCGCCTATGTGCCGGGCTCGCTCGAGCCGGGGGCTTTCACGCTGGAAAATTTTGCGGCGCTGCTGAAGCCCCTTTATGCCCGCGTTTTCCTCGACACCGTCTGGATCTGCTTCCTCACCGCCTTGTTCACGCTCCTCGTCGGCTATCCGCTCGCCTATGCGCTGGTGCATGCGCGCAGCGCGGCGCTGAAATCCGCGCTGCTGGTGATCACGGTGACGCCGCTGTTCCTCGGCGAGGTCGTGCGCACCTATTCGTGGATCGTCGTGCTGGGCAACAACGGGTTTGTCAACGCGATGCTGCTCAAGGCCGGGCTGGTCGCGCAGCCGGTGCAGTTCATGTTCACCCGGCTCGCCGTCGTCACCGCGCTCGTGCACGTCACCGTGCCGGTGATGACGATCATGCTGGCGGCGGCGCTGGCGCATATCGACCGCGATTTCGAGCGTGCTGCCGCGAGCCTCGGCGCCGGACCGATCCGTGTTTTTCTCACGGTGACGCTGCCCCTCTCGATGCCCGGCATCATCGCCGGCGTCACCACCGCGTTTGCCTGGACGTTCAGCGCGTTCGCCACCCCGCAGCTGATCGGCGGCGGCCAGGTCAACATGGTGTCGAACCTCGTCTATCAGCTCGGGTTCGCGAGCTTCAACTTTCCCTTCGCGGCGAGCCTCTCGGTCGCCGGACTCGCGCTTGCCTTTGCGGTGATTTATCTCGCGCGGGCCGCCGCCCGTCCGCTGGAACAGATCGGGGCGCACTGACATGTCCCGCGTGCGACCAGACAAACTGTTGCGCCTCCTCGGCATGATCACGGTCGCCGCCATTGTCCTGTTCATGGTGCTGCCGGCGGTCGTCGTCGCGCTCGCTGCGTTCAACGGCCGGGCGATCCTGTCGTTTCCGCCCGAGACCTGGTCGTGGCGGTGGTTCGCCAAGGCGATCGCCTACGAGGACTTTCAGGCCGGTTTCCGCAACGGCCTGATCGTGACCGCATGGGCGTCGTCGATCGCGCTCGTGGTCGGCGCCGCCTTCGCGTTCGCGCTCGACCACTACGCGTTCCGCGGCAAGCGCGCGCTCGAAACCGTCCTGCTGTCGCCGCTGGTGGTGCCGCACTTCACGGTCGGGCTCGGCTTCCTGATCCTCGCCGCCCAGCTCGGGATGGCGCGCGGGTTTGCGGTGGTGATCGCCTGCCACGTGGTGCTGGTGCTCCCCTTCGTGCTGCGCAGTCTCTATGTCTCGCTGCGCAATCTCGATCGGCGCCTGGAGCTGGCCGCGGCGAGCCTCGGCGCGCCGCCCGGCCGCGTCCTTCTGACGGTGACCTTGCCGCTGCTGCTGCCCGGCCTGGTGAGCGGCTGGCTGTTCGCCGCCATCCTGTCGTTCAACGAATTCACCGCCTCGCTGTTCGTCACCGCGCAGCGGACCCAGACCCTGCCGGTCGCCATGTACAATTACGTGCGCGAGTTCGCCGATCCGTCGATGGCGGCGATCTCGGTCATCTACATCGTGGCGACCGCGGCGCTGCTGGCGTTCGCCAACGTTTTTCTCGGGCTGGGAAAGGTGCTCGCCGTTGAGCCCGCCCGCTGAACGGCTGCGCGCCGGCCCAGCCGCGACCGACGTCGCGGTGCGGCTCGACGGCATCACAAAACGCTTCGGCCATGTGACGGCGCTGCACGAGGTCTCGCTCGAGGTGCGTCGCGGCGAGCTGATGACGCTGCTCGGGCCCTCCGGTTGCGGCAAGACCACGCTGCTCCATGTCGTGGCCGGCTTCCTGACGCCGGACACGGGCGAGGTCGCGATCGACGGCGAGCGCGTCACCGATCTCCCCACCTATCGGCGCCAGATCGGCATCACGTTCCAGAACTACGCGCTGTTTCCGCACATGAGCGTGGCGTCGAACGTCGGCTACGGCCTGCGCATGCGGCGGATCGCCAGGGATGAAATTGCCCGCCGGGTCGAGGAAGCGCTCGCCCTCGTCAAGCTTGCCGGGCTCGAGGACCGCAGGCCGCGCCAGCTCTCCGGTGGCCAGCAGCAGCGCGTCGCGCTCGCGCGCGCCCTCGTCATCCGCCCGCGGGTGCTGCTGCTCGACGAGCCGTTCTCGGCGCTCGACCGGAATTTGCGGAGCGCCATGCAGGTCGAGGTCAAGGAGATCCTGCGCAAGATCGGCGTCACCACGATCTTCGTTACCCACGACCAGAGCGAGGCGCTCAGCCTGTCGGACCGCATCGCGGTGATCCGCGAGGGCCG
>DASPZC010000168.1:0-5636 GCA_035636455.1 Xanthobacteraceae bacterium | reverse complement strand
ACTACTTGCGCCGGAGCATTCTTGTGCTGCGTGCGCCGAGCCTCGCCGAAGCGCGTGTGTGAGATGAGTCACGCCAAGGACAAGCGGCATGGCGAGATTTCCGGCAGCATGCAACAGCGTGTGGGGGCGGCGCGCGCTCGCCATGAAACCGAAGGCGCTGCTGCTGGAGGTGCCGCTCGTCCGCCCACGCACGCGGCTGGAGCTGGCCGGCAACCCGGCCTATCTGGAATGCCGCCAGCGCGTGCTCGAGTTCCTCTACGAGCGCCAGCGCTTCATCGAAGTGGCCTAAGGCCGCTGCCATGAGCGAGCCGCTCGTCGTCGTCGGCAACGGCATGGCGGCTGCGCGGCTGGTTGAGGAGCTTGCCGCACGCGCGCTCGGCCGCTACGCCATCGCGGTCGTCGGCGAAGAGCCGCGCCTGGCGTACAACCGCGTGCTGCTGTCCTCGCTGCTCGCCAAGGACGTCGCGCCCGCCGATATCGAGCTGAAACCCGCGCACTGGTGGCGCGACCGTGGCGTGACGGTGCGCTGCGGCTGCCGCGCCACCGCGATCGACACGTCGAGCCGCACGGTCACCCTTGCCGACGGCCGGACGCTGCGATTTGCCAAGCTCGTGCTTGCCACCGGCTCGCGGGCGATGACGCTCGCGATGCCGGGCGTCGATCTTCCCGGCGTGTTCACGTTTCGCGATCTCAGCGACGTCGCAGTGCTGAATCTGACCGTGCGCGCCGGCGACCGCATCGTCGTGATCGGCGGCGGCCTGCTCGGCATCGAGGCCGCCTACGGCCTCGCCAAATTCGGCGCGCGCGTCACGCTTGTTCACCTGATGGACCGATTGATGGAGCGCCAGCTCGATGCCCGCGCCGCGGCGATGCTGCGGAAGGCGGTGGAGGCGCGCGACATCGACGTGCTGACCGAAGCCGAAACCGCGCGCATCGCCGGCACGACCTGCGTCGAGGCGGTCGAGATCAAGGACGGCCGCCGCCTCGAGGCCGATGCCGTCGTCATCGCCGTCGGCATCACGCCGAATATCGAGATCGCGCGCGTGGCCGGGCTGAAGGTCGATCGCGGCATCGTCGTCGACGACGGCCTCGAGACCAGCGTCCCCGGCATCCACGCCATAGGCGACTGCGCCGAGCATCAAGGCGGCTGCTACGGTCTGGTCGAGCCGGCGCACGAGCAGGCGCGCGTGCTGGCCCGGCGCCTCGCCGGCGAGGACGCGGCCTACTGCGGCAGCGTGCTCGCCACCAACCTCAAGGTATCCGGGGTCCACGTGTTCTCGGCCGGCGATTTCCTCGGCAGCCCGGGCACCGAGCAGATCGTGCTGTCCGATCCGGGCCTCGGCACCTACAAGAAGCTCGTCATTGCGGATGGCCGTCTGGTCGGCGCGGTGCTCTACGGCGACACCGCAGACGGGCTTTGGTACCTCGACCTCATGCGTGCGGCCACGAACGTGGAGCCGTTCCGCGACGACCTGATATTTGGTCGCACCCTCGCCCGGCAGGCGGCCGCGTGAACCTGCGCCCGGTGGCCGCCCAAAATTTGATCAACTTCGCTGCGCTGCACAAATCGGATGCGCGCTGCAAATCGAATGGGCAGCAACCCTTACCAAATGGTTAACGGCAAAAAGCCGCTCCGACAGCTATCTATTTGAAATAACGACGGAAGTTAGATCTGCGATCGACTGGCACAGGGCTTGAATAGTCACGGGCATGCAGCCGCCGGTTCCACGGCTGCGGGCCTAATGATGGGTCCATGGCAACGCCGCTGAGCCGACCGCACGAGGAGCGCGGAGGTCGCGGCGTCTTTGTTTGCCGGCCAGAGAGGCTGGCACGCCTCGGCGGTTCCGCAAACAAAAAGGGGTCGGGGAGAACATGAATGTGCTGTCGGAGCACACGGCCCGAAACCGCGTAAGCGAGCTGAGGAGACGCGACATGGACTACGTCAAACCGGCCGATGTGGCCACCGCCATGGTGGAAGCGGGACGCCGAAAACTGACGCTGCAGCCGCGGGATTTGCTGATCCGCGGCGTGCTCTCGGGCGCCATTCTCGGCGTCGCGACCAGCCTTGCCTTCACCGGAGCGGTCTCGACCGGGCAGCCGCTGGTCGGCGCAATCATCTTCCCGGTCGGTCTCATCTTCATCGTTCTGCTTGGCCTCGAGCTCATCACCGGCAGCTTCGCCCTGTTGCCGCTGCCGTGGCTCGACGGCGGGGCGGGCGCCCCGAGCGGCGCCGCCATCCTCACCAATTGGGGATGGGTCTTCCTCGCCAACCTGATCGGCAGCGTCGCTTATGGCGCGCTGCTCGCAATCGCGCTCACCGACATGGGAGCGATCGCACCCGCGGGAGTCGCGGCGCGCATCGTCCAGATCGCCGAGGCCAAGACCGCCGGCTATGCCGAGTTCGGCGCCGCCGGCATGGTGACGGTCTTCGTCAAGGCCATCCTGTGCAACTGGATGGTCTGCCTCGCCGTCGTTCTGGCCATGAGCACAAGTTCCACGATGGGCAAGATCGCCACCGCCTGGATGCCGATCTTCGTGTTCTTCGCACAGGGCTTCGAGCATTCGGTGGTCAACATGTTCATCATCCCGACCGGCATGATGCTCGGCGCCAAGGTGACGGTCGCCGACTGGTGGATATGGAACCAAATCCCGGTGACGCTCGGCAATTTGGTCGGCGGCTTCGTGTTCACCGGGCTCGCGATCTACACGACCTACAAGCCCGCTGCGGCCGCGGACGCGCCCTCGCTGGCGGTGCCCTCCCGCGTGCCCGCCGAATAGAAAGAAGCAGCGCCGCCATGGCCGGTGAGTTCGCACCCGAGCAGAAGCGCTATCTCGAGGGCTTCGTGTCCGGCCTGCAGGCGGCGCGCGCCGCGCGTGGCCTGCAAACCGGCAACGGCGCCGCCGCGACACCCGGCAGCGGCGCCGCCGAGCCGGTCGGACCCGATGCCGCCGCCATCAAGGCGCAGGACCGCTTCCTCAAGGCCGGGCAAAAACTCTCCGATCCGGAGAAGTTCAAGCGCGAGCTTCATCCGTTCGACGGTTACGAGCGGCTCAAGGCGCAGGCGGCGAGCAACGAGCCGCCCAAGCCGGACGACAATTTCCGCTGGCGTTTCTTCGGGCTGTTCTACCTGGCCCCGGCGCAAACCGCCTACATGTGCCGGCTGCGCATCCCGAACGGCATCCTCAAGCACGGGCAATTCGCCGGCGTCGCCGACCTCGCCGAACGCTACGGCGGCGGTTACGCCCACGTCACCACCCGGGCGAACCTGCAGATCCGCGAGGTCCAGCCGAAGGACGCGGTCGCCATGGTCGAGACGATCCAGGACCTCGGCTTGTGCTCGCGCGGCTCCGGCGCCGACAACATCCGCAATGTCACCGGCACGCCGACCGCGGGGATCGATCCGCAGGAACTTATCGACACGCGGCCGTACGCCCGCGAATGGCATTTCCATATCCTCAACGACCGCTCGCTCTACGGCATCCCGCGCAAGTTCAACGTCGCGTTCGACGGCGCCGGCGTGATCCCGGTGCTGGAAGACACCAACGACATCGGCTTCCAGGCGGTCGCCGTAAAGGACGGTTTCGGCCTGGAGCCCGGCGTGTGGTTCAGGCTCTGTCTCGGCGGCATCACCGGGCATAAGGATTTCGCCCGCGACACCGGCGTCATGGTGAAGCCGGCGGAGGCGACGCAGGTCGCCGACGCGGTGGTGCGCGTGTTCATCGACCACGGCGACCGCACCAACCGCCTCAAGGCGCGACTCAAATACGTGCTCGATAATTTCGGCTTGGAGAAGTTTCTCGGAGCCGTGGAGGAGAAGTTGGGCCGCAAGCTCGTGCGCGCGCCCGCCGAGGGGATCGCGCCGCGCCCGCCGTTCAACCGCGCCGCCCATATCGGCGTGCATGCGCAGAAGCAAGCCGGCCTCAACTGGATCGGCGTCGTGCTGCCGGTCGGCCGGCTCACCGTGGAGCAAATGCGCGGCTTGGCGCGCATCGCCCGCGAGTTCGGCGACGGCGATATCCGTCTCACCGTGTGGCAGAATCTCTTGATCTCTGGCATTCCCGATGAGCGCGTGGAAATGGCCGTGGCGGAGATCGAAGCGCTCGGGCTTGACACCAAGACCACGTCGGTCCGCGCCGGGCTCGTCGCCTGCACCGGCAACACCGGCTGTAAGTTCGCCGCCTCCGACACCAAGCGCCATGCCGAAGCCATCGCCGCGTGGTGCGACACGCGGGTCAACCTCGACGGGCCGGTGAACATTCACCTCACCGGCTGCCATCATTCCTGCGCCCAGCACCACATCAGCGAGATCGGCCTGCTTGCCGCCAAGGTCGAGCCGGCAGAGGAAGGCGGGGAGGCGGTCGAGGGCTATCACATCCTGGTCGGCGGCGGCTTCGGTCCCGACGCGGTGCTCGGCCGCGAGATCTACCGCGACGTCAAGGCCGAGGACGCGCCGGCAACGGTCGGGCGCATGCTCAAAGCCTATGTCGCGCATCGCGCATCGCCGGCGGAGAGCTTCCTCGCCTTCGCCAATCGACACGATGTCGAAGCCCTCAAGGCGCTCGCCGCAGCAGAGGCCATCGAATGAGCCTCACGACTCGGCCCCCGGTTGCCACCTTGATCGCCGAGAACGCGCCGTTCACGCCCGAGCAGCGCGAATGGCTCAACGGCTTCTTTGCCGGGCTGCTGTCGCTCGACGGCGGCATCACTGCGCTCTCGCCGGCCGAGGCCGCGGCGCTCATCCCCGGCGCGCTCGATGGGTCGCTGGCGCCGAAAAGTCCGCTCGGCGACGGCGATGATGGTGCGGCGCCGTGGCACGACCAGACTCTGCCGCTTGGCGAGCGCATGAAGCTCGCCGACGGGCGCCCGCTGCGCCGGCGCATGATGGCCGCCATGGGGCAGCAGGATTGCGGCCAGTGCGGCTACAACTGCCAGGACTATTCGGACGCGATTTTCCTGAAGAAGGAGGAGCGGCTGAACTTGTGCGTGCCGGGCGGCAAGGAAACCGCCCGCATGCTCAAACAGCTTTATGAAGAGCTGGACCGCGCGCCACCGGCCGCACCGGCGAGCGTCCCGGCCGCCCCGGCCGAATCCGCGCCTGCGGGACCCGGCCGCTCGCGCAATCATCCGATCGAGACGACGTTCCTCTCCCGCGCCCGCCTCAACAAGCCGGGTTCGCAGAAGGAAACCTGGCACATCGAGTTCGATCTGCGCGGCACCGGCCTCGATTACTGCGTCGGCGACTCGTTCGGCCTCTTCCCCACCAATGACCCCGAGCTGGTCGATGCGGTCATCCGGACGATCGACGCGCCGGGGGATTTCCCGATCGGCGGGCGCACGCTGCGCGATGTCCTGCTCGACGGCGTCTCGCTCGCCCCCGCGCCCGATATGCTGTTCCAGCTCATCTCCTATCTCACCGGCGGCGAGCGGCGGCGCAAGGCGCAGGCGCTGGCCGCAGGCGAAGACCCCGACGGCGATGCGCAGCTGCTCGATGTGCTCGCCGCGATGGAGAAGTTCTCCGGCGTGCGCGCCGACCCCGAGGCCTTCATCGAGGCGCTCGATCCGTTGCAGCCGCGGCTCTATTCGATCGCGTCGTCGCTCAAGACCAATCCCGGCCGTGTCGCGCTCACCATCGATG
>DASPZC010000167.1:0-13513 GCA_035636455.1 Xanthobacteraceae bacterium | reverse complement strand
GCCGAGGCCATGCGCCTTCATCCGCTCGCGCGCCCGCTCGGTGCGATATTTGCGCAGCCGGTCCCAGTTGATGCGCTGCTGCCAATCGAGGCCGACGGTCCCGGCATTAGCCATCGCTATCCCCCATAACGGCGCGCCATGCGCGTAAGGCGGTTCCACCCTGAAAATCGGCTGTGGAAAAATCTAACTGGACGCCGCCTCCATCTGAAATAATATGTTCTGCGAAAGGTCATCAGGTTTATTAATGCCCGACATCAGCCTCCGGCAAATTCGCGCCGTCGTTGCGGTCTGCGAGGAAGGGTCGTTCACCCGCGCCGCGGACCGCGAGAACGCGACCCAGTCGGGCATTTCCCAGCACATCGCGGCGCTCGAGCGCACCCTCGGGGTCCGCCTGTTCGAGCGCTCCAATACGGGCGTGCGGCCCACCCCCGCCGGCACGCGCTATTACCGCCGCTGCATCGAGGCCCTCGGCACGCTCAAGACCGGTTCCGAGGAGATGCGCGCGCTCGCCGGCCGGGTCACCGGCACCTTGCGGGTCGGCCTGATGCCGACTTTCACGCGCGCCGCGCTGGCGCCGACCTTGCGCGACTATGTGCACGAGCATCCCGACGTGAAACTGCGCATCATCGAGGGCTACAGCGGCGTGCTCACCGAGAAGGTGCTGGCCGAGGAGCTCGACTTCGCCATCGTGCCGACCTTCGAGGGCCGCATCGGCCTGCGCTCGCGCCTGCTGGCGCGCGACCGCGAGATGCTGATCTCCGGACCAAGGCGCGGGCTTGTGCCGCTGAGCCCGGTCCGGCTCGCCGACTGTGTGCCGCTCAAGGTCGTGGTGCCGACCCTGCCCAACGTCCGCCGGCGCAATGTCGACACGTATTTTCAGACCAACGGGGTGCTGGTCGAGGACATGATCGAGATGGACGCCATGATCGGCACGCTCGAGTTCGTCGCCGCGACCGATTGGGTGGCGGTGCTGCCGGCGCTCATCTGCGTCAACGACATTGGGCGGCGCGATCTCGTCATCAACCCGATCGTCGATCCGCCGCTCTATGCCGAGTTCGTCATCATCGAGCCCGCGCGCCGGGCGCTCAGCGTGCAGGCGCGGCTGTTTCTGCAGCGGCTCGAGGCCGAGGTCGCCGGCGTGCGCGCCGTCTGGCACAACGCGCTCGCCGTGCCGGAATTGGTCGAGGCTTAGCTCAGTAACCAGTAATCAGTGATCAGTAACCAGAACGCTTCCTGTATCACCGATCACTGATCACTGATCACTGATGACTGGCGAATGGCGAGTAGTAAACGCCACCTCATCCTGAGGAGGCCCGCGTAGCGGGCCGTCTCGAAGGATGGACGCAGATGCACCCTTGGCCCATCCTTCGAGACGCGCGCCTTCGGCGCGCTCCTCAGGATGAGGTCCTGGTTTGTTTCTCCGGCATCTGATCACTGATGACTGATCACTGATGACTGGCCGGGGCGCCCGGCTGCTTGAGCGGATGGGCGGCGGCGAACGCGTCGATCTGCATGGCGGCGTCGACCACGCGCGCGACCGTCGGATAGGGCTTGAGGTCGACCTCGAAGAACCGCGCGCCGGCCGCCTGGCTGGCGACGCAGATGTCGGCCAAGGTCGGCTGGTCGCCGCAGCAATAGCGGCCGGTCTGCCCATCGTTGGCCAAGTGGCTCTCGATCGCGCTCAGCGCCTCGTTGATCCAATGCCTGATCCACTTGAGCCGCTGCGGCTCGTCGAGCTTGAGCTCGCCGGTCAAATAATCGCGGACGCGCGGCACCAGCAGCGGATGGGAATCGCAGGCGACGATCTGCGCGATCCCGCGCACCCACGCGCGCGCTCGCGGGTCGCTCGGCAGCAGCGGCGGGTGCGGATGGACCTCGTCCAGGTATTCGATGATGGCGAGCGACTGGAACAGGGTCGACCCGCCCTCGTCCAGCACCAGGGCAGGAAGGACCATCTGCGGATTGACCGCCTTGAAGTCCGGCCTGCGCTGCTCGCCTTTCATCAGATCGACGGAGACGACCTCGGGCTTGAGGCCCTTGAGATTGAGGGCGATGCGCACGCGGAACGTCGCCAGCGACCGCCAGAATGAATAGAGCTTCACGACGCGTTCCTCCCAAGTTTCTTGCGAGCATAGGCAGGCGGTCCACCCCTGTCCACGCACGCCGATTTGCCGCTGACGATGCCGCAGCGTAAACCAAACGCCCCGCCACGCCAGCCGAGGATTGCCATGCCGCGCATGCCCGACATCGTCTATGCCGAACTCAGCCCCGAGCAGCGCCGCGTCCACGACGCGATCACCGCGGGGCCGCGCGGCCAGGTGCAGGGACCGCTGCGCGTGTGGCTGCAGAGCGCGGAGCTGGCCGACCGCGCCCAGGCGCTCGGCGCGTTCTGCCGTTTTGGCACCAGCCTGCCGCCGCGCCTCTCCGAGCTCGCCATCCTGGTGACCGGCGCCTTCTGGCGCGCGCGCTTCGAGTGGCACGCGCACGCGCCGATCGGCATCAAGGCGGGCCTCGATGCCGCCGCCGTCGAGGCGATCCGCACCGGCAAGCCGCCCAAATTTGCGCGCGCCGACGAAGCCGCGGCGCATGCCTTCGCGCACGAACTGCTGACGACGCGAAAAGTCTCCGACGCGACCTACAAGCGCGCGGTGGACGAGCTCGGCCTCAAGGGCGTCGTCGAGTTGACCGGCATCCTCGGCTATTACGGCCTGATCTCGATCACCATCAACGCGTTCGAGGTGCCGCTGCCGGAGGGAGCGGCGGATCCGTTCGCGGAGCCGTCACCCTGAGGCGCTCGCCCGACTGCGTCGGGCTCGCGCCGCAGGATGACGTCGAGGAATAGTTACGCCCCCGTCACCGGCTTGAGCCCGGCGGCTTCCACGCCGGCGACGGCGCAGACCTCGTCGCGGTCCGAGGTGTCGCCGGAAATCCCGACCGCGCCGAGCACCTCGCCGGCGTCGTTCTTGATCAGGACGCCGCCCGGCACCGGAACCAGCCGGCCGTGGCTCACCGATGCCAGCACGGTGAAGAACAGCGGCGCCTTGGCGGCGCGTTCGGCAAGCTCGCGCGAGCCGAAGCCCATGCCGAGCGCGCCCCACGCTTTTCCGGCGGCGATGTCCGGCCGCAGGATGCCCGAGCGGTCCTCGCGCTTGAACGCAACGAGGTGGCCGCCGGCGTCGAGAACCGCGACGGTGAGCGGCGCGCAATTGGTCTCGCGCCCCTTCTTGAGCGCGACATCGACGATGGTCGAGGCTTGAGCGAGCGTGAGCGAAGGCATGGCGGCTCCAATCAGATGAGAGTGTAGGTTATTGCTTGCCGCGGCTCGACCAGTAGACGGCGTGCGCGCCGGCGTCGCGCGCGCCCCAGCCGCTGCGGCTCGATTCATCGAAGCAGGCAAGCGTGCGCTCGACCAGCGGCATGTCGAGGCCGCGCGCCTCGCCTTCCGCCAGCATGATGCGCAAATCCTTGCGGCAGGAGTCGATGTCGAAGGTCGCGGCTCCGCCCTCCCCGCCCTTGAGCATGGCGGCAATTGCGCCGCCGCGCACCTTGAGGACGTTGGTGCCGCCCGACGTATCGGCGAACAGATCCATCAGCCGCGCCGGATCGACATCGACGCTGCGGCACAGCGCCAAGGTCTCGCCCAGCGCCTGCCAGTACACCATCAGCGGCATGTTGATGGCGAGCTTCATGGTGGCACCGGCGCCGACCGGCCCGACGTGCTCGAGCCGGCGGCACAGTTGCTCGAGGATCGGCCGCGCGCGCGCCGCGTCCGCCCCCTCGCCGCCCATCAGGCCGATCAGCTTGCCCTGGCGCGCCGGGCCGACGGTGCCGCCGACCGGGCACTCGACGAAGGCGGCGCCCTTGGCGCGCACCTTGGCGGCGAGCGCGACCTCGGTGTCCGGCCGCACTGTGCTCATCTCGATGAACAGTTTTCCGTCGACCGGCCCCGACAGCAGGCCGGCGGGCCCGCCATAGACCGCATCGATCGCCGCCGCGTCGGTGAGGATCGTGATGACCGCCTCGGCGCGCGCGGCAAGCACGGCCGGCGTTTCGGCGATGGCGATGCCTTCGGCCGCCAGCGGCTTTGCCTTGGCGGCGGAGCGGTTCCAGCCCATCACCGTGTGGCCGACCTCCTTGAGGCGCGCCGCCATGGCGGCTCCCATGCGGCCCAGCCCTGCGATCCCAATGTGCATCGATGTTCCTTGATATGTTGACGTGTGAGCGACGCGAGCGGTAGCACGCACGCCTCGCACTGCCAATTATTCGCATGCTAGCGTACTGCGACAGCGAGGAACATTCGCAAATGCCACAGGAGAAGCCATGAGCGCAGCAAGCGCAAAGGGCGCCGTCGGCGTTGTCGGCCTCGGCATCATGGGCGGAGCGATCGCACGCAACCTCGCCGCGGCGGGCTGGCGCGTCATCGGTTTCGATATCGACGGCAGGCGCACGCGCGAGGCGGCGCAGGCCGGGGTCGAGGCCGCCGCGAGCGCCGCCGATGTCGCCAAGGCGGCACCGACCATCATCACCAGCCTGCCGAAACCCGAGGCGCTCGACCACACCGTGAGCGCCATTGCGGCCGCACACGTGCCGCGCCGCGTCGTCGTCGAGGCCAGCACCTTTGCGCTCGCCGACAAGAGGCGCGCGGAAGCGGCGCTGCGCGCGGCCGGCCACGTGCTGCTCGATTGCCCGCTCAGCGGCACCGGCGCCCAGGCCAAGGTCAAGGATCTCGTCGTCTATGCGAGCGGGGATTCCGCCAGCATCGCCGCGCTCAAATCCCTGTTCGCCGATTTTTCCCGTGCGATGCACGACCTCGGCGCGTTCGGCAACGGCACCAAGATGAAGTTCGTCGCCAACCTGCTGGTCGCCATCCACAACGTCGCCAGCGCCGAGGCCTTCGTGCTCGGCATGAAGGCCGGGCTCGATCCCCGCCAGATCTACGATCTGGTCGCGGCCGGTGCCGGCACCTCGCGGGTGTTCGAACTGCGCGGACCGTTCATGGCGCAGAACCGCTACGACGGCGACAACGTCACCATGAAGGTGTCGATGTGGCAGAAGGACATGAGCGTAATCGGCGACTTCGCCCGCAGCATCGGCTGTCCGACGCCGCTGTTTTCCGCCACCGAGCCGATCTACGCGGCGGCGCTGTCGACCGGCCACGGCGGCGACGACACCGCCGCGGTCTGCGCGGTGCTCGAAGCCATGGCGGGGGTGAGGCGAGGCTAGAGCATGTCCCGTTCCTTCGGAATCGGGACATGCTCTAGAATCGTTGAATGGCGCATGTTCTTATCGGCGAACCGGTACCCACTTCGCCGGAACATGCGCTAGGCGCGGCTTGCGCCCGGCAGGCGAATTGCCGTGCAAAATGGCCGTGAGGAATGCTAATGCGCTGGGCCAATCTACATGATTTGCCGAAGCTGTCCGCCGACGCAACGGAGCACCAACGAGCCGAACAGGGAGAGAGACGCAAATGACGATCCGCCGCAGGACAGTGCTGAAGGGGTTGGCCGCGACCGGCGTCGGCCTTGCGACATTGAGGGCGCCCATGGTGCGCGCGCAAGCCGCGCCGTTCCGCATCGGTCTGCTCACGGTGAAGACCGGGCCGCTCGCCCAGGGCGGAAACCAGATGGAGCAGGGCATCGCCACGTTCCTGAAGCAGAGGAACAGCACGCTGGCGGGCCGCAAGGTCGAGCTGGTCGTGGCCGATACCGGCGGAAATCCGGCCGGCGCCAAGACCAAGGCGTCCGAACTGGTCGAGCGCGACAAGGTCAACGTCATTCTCGGTCCGCTCGCCGCGTTCGAGCTGCTCGCGCTCACCGAATACATCCGCGAGCAGGGAACGCCGCTGTTGAGTCTCGCGGCCGCCGAAGACGTGACGCAGCGCAAGGTGAACCCGTGGATCATGCGGCCATCCTCGACATCGGCGCAGTGCTGCCACGTGATGGCCGACTATGCGGCGAAGGACATGAAGCTCAAGCGGGTGGCGACCATCTCGGAGGACTTCGCCTTCGGCTACGAGCAGATGGCCGGCTTCCAGCGCGTGTTCGAGGACAATGGCGGCAAGATCGTCAAGAAGCTGTGGCCGCCGCTGGTGACGCCGGACTACACGCCCTACATCGCCCAGCTCGGCAACGTCGACGGCGTGTTCAACGGCTTCGCCGGATCGAACCCGGTGAAGTTCATGCGCGCCTACGCGGACCTTGGCGTCAAGGCGAAAACTCCGCTGCTCGGCGGCTGGACCGCCATGGACGACGCGTTGCTCAAGAGCCTCGGCGACGAGGCGGTCGGCGTCTACTCGGCGCACTGGTATTCGGCCGACGGCGAGACGCCGAGCAACAAGCGCTTCGTCGCCGACATGCTTAAGGATTATGACAACCTGCCGGGCGGCTATTCCGCCGGCATGTACGTCGCCGGCCAGTGCGTGGAGGCGGCGATCGAGAAGGCGGGAGACAAGTTCGGCGACAAGAAGGCCTTCATGGACGCGATGCGCGGGGTGACCCTGACCGACACGCCGCGCGGTCCGGTGCGCTTCGACCATCTCGGCAACGTGGTGGGCGACGTCTTCATCCGCAGGTGCGAGCGCAAGGGCGGCAAGCTCGCCAACACGGTCGTCAAGAAGTATCCGAACGTGAGCCAGTTCTGGACCTACGAGGAGCAGGCGTTCCTGGCAAACCCGGTCTATTCGCGCGACTATCCGCCGGCCAAGAACCTGGAATAATACCAAGCCCGTGAATTCTCGACTTTGTCCCGGATGCGGTGCAGCGCCCGGCACACGAGTCGACATGTCGTAGGCTTGGTATAACGACGCCGCGTCGGGCGATCCGCGATCGGCGCACGAAGGCGGCGCAGATGAGCCTATGGCTGACCTTGGCGGTGAACAGCGTTGCCCTCGGCGGGCTGCTGTTCCTGCTGTCCGCCGGTTTTTCCCTCATCTTCGGCCTGATGCGCATTCCCAACCTGATGCACGGATCGTTCTTCATGCTGGGGGCCTATCTCGGGGTCGCCTTCCTGGCCAAGGGGCTCAACTTCTGGGCGGCGGCGCTGGCGAGCGCCGCGGCCATGGCCGTGATCGGCGGCGTGATCGAGCGGTTCCTGCTGCGTCGGCTGGCCGGCCAGGAGCTGGCGCAGGTCCTGCTGACGCTCGGGTTCTCGTTCGTCATCGCCGACATATGCCTGATGGTGTGGACCGGCGACCCGATCCAACCGCCGACGCCGCCCGAACTGCGCGGCGCCGTTGCGGTGCTGAGCATCTTCTTTCCGCTCTACCGCCTGGCGATCGTCGCCATCGCGGTCGCTGTCGCGATCGGGCTGTGGCTGATGATCGATTGGACCCGGCTCGGCGCCATGATCCGCGCCGGCGTCGACGATACGCCGATCGCCCGGGTGGTCGGCATCAAGGTGTCGCGGCTGTTCACGCTGATCTTTTGCCTCGGCGCCGCGCTCGCCGCATTCGCCGGCGTGATGGGCGCGCCCTATCTGTCGGTCTATCCGGGGCTCGACGCCGACATGCTGCCGCTCGCGCTCATCGTCGTCATCCTCGGCGGGACCGGCAGCCTGCTTGGCGCATTGGTCGGAAGCTTCCTGATCGGGTTTCTCTACAACTTCGGCCAGGCGATTTTTCCCGACCTTGCCTATGTCATCCTGTTCCTGCCGATGTTGCTGGTCCTGGTGCTGCGCCCGCAGGGCCTTTTCGGCAGGGTCGCGTCATGAGCTCGCCGGGGCTGCGCCGCGCCGCCGTCGCCGTCGTTCTCGTCCTGCTGCTCACCTTGCCGGCCTGGGTCGGCAATCCCTACTACATCAATATCGCGAGCCAGATCCTGCACTGGGCGGTTTTCGCCCTCGCGCTCAACGTCCTGGTCGGCTACGCCGGCCTCGTCTCGCTCGGTCACGCCGGTCTGTTCGCCATGGCCGGCTACACCGCCGGCCTGTTGCTGGCGGCCGGCAGCGGGCATTTCACGGCCGATGTCGCGGCCGTCGGCGTGACACTGGCGACATCGGCGGTGTTCGCCGTTCTCGCCTTGCGCTCGACCGGCATCGGCTTTCTCATGATCACGCTCGCCATCGGCCAGATTCTGTGGGGCGTGGCGTACCGGTGGGCGAGCCTCACCAACGGCGACAATGGCGTCAACCTGCCGGGCAGACCGGCGCCGTTCGGCATCAGCCTGGCCGGCGCAGACGCCTTCTACTACGCGACCCTCGTCGTGTTCGTCCTTGCGGTGGCGTCGATGGCGGTGTTCGTGCGCTCGCCGTTCGGGGCGAGCGTCCGCGGGACGCGCGATCAGGCAGCGCGGATGAATGCGCTCGGCTACAACGTGTGGCTCATCCGGTTCCTGGCGTTCCTGTTCTCCGGGTTCTGGTCCGGCATCGCCGGCCTGCTGTTCGTCTACTACAATCAGTTCATCAGCCCGCAGGTCGTGGCGCTGCAGACCTCGGCCGAGGTCCTGCTCATGGTGATTTCCGGCGGCACGGCGACCTTGCTCGGCCCGATCGTCGGCGCCGCGATCGTCGTCATCATGAAGAACGTGGTGAGCGCCTACATCGAGCGCTGGAACCTGGTGCTCGGCGTCATCTTCGTCGCCATCATCGTTTTCATGCCGGAGGGGCTCGTCCCGGGCTCGGTGCGGCTGTGGCGGCTGGGTTGGCGGGCCATGCGGGCGCGGTTGGCCGCGCCGGCGCGGGAGATGCTCGGAGACCGCGGCCGATGACCGTCCTCGCCGTCAACGATCTATGCAAGGCCTTCGACGGCCTGCGCGTCACCGCCAATGTCAGCCTCGCGGTCGAGCCGGGAGAGCGGCGGCTGATCATCGGCCCCAACGGCGCCGGCAAGACGACCCTGTTCAACCTGATCACCGGCGAGCTTTCGCCCGACAGCGGATCGATCCTCCTGTTCGGCCGCGACATCACGCGCGTTCCGAGCCGGCGGCGCCCGCACCTCGGCATGGCCCGGACCTACCAGATCATCACGCTGTTTTCGCGCGACACGATCGAACGCAACGTCGCGCTGGCCCTGCTCGGTCTGTCCCGGTTGCGATGGAATCCGGTGATCGATTTCGATCGGCAGTTCGATCTGATCGAGCGCGCCCGCGCAACGCTCGCCCGCGTCGGCCTCGATCATATCGCCGGCCGGCCGGTCGCTCAGACCTCCTATGGCGAGCGCCGGCGGGTGGAGATCGCCATGGCGCTCGCCCAGAATCCCAAGGTCCTGCTCCTGGACGAGCCGTTCGCCGGCCTTTCGATCGACGAACGGCGCGACGTCCAGGCGTTGCTGCGCGCCATTCCCCGCGACGTGACGATCGTGATGATCGAGCACAACATGGACGTGGCGCTCGAGTTCGCGGAGCGGATCACGCTGCTGCATTTCGGCGAGGTCATCGTCGAGGGAACGCGGGCCGAGGTGGTGGCGGATCCGCGTACGCGAGAGGTCTATCTTGGCGAATAGCGCTCTGAGGCTGCATGACATCGATGCCTTCTACGGGGACAGCCATGTGCTGCAGAAGGTCTCGTTCGAGCTTGGCGAAGGGCGCCTGCTCGGGCTGCTCGGCCGCAACGGCGCCGGCAAATCGACCTGCATGAACGTCACGGTCGGCCTGTTGCCGCCGCGCGCCGGCGCCGTCGAGGTCTTCGGCGCCCCGGTCGCCAAATTGCCGCCGGAGCTGATCGCCGCCCGCGGGGTCGCCCTCGTCCCCCAAGGCCGTCGCATCTTCAAGAGTCTCACGGTGCGGGAGAACCTCGCCGTCGCCGCCCGCAAGCCGGTCCATGGCGGCGAGGCGCCGTGGACGATCAAGACGGTATTCGACATGTTCCCGCGGCTGCAGGAGCGGCGGAGCCAGCTGGCGACCTTTCTGTCCGGCGGCGAGCAGCAGATGCTCGCGATCGGCCGCGCGCTGATGTCCAACCCGCGGGTTCTGCTGATGGACGAACCCTCGGAGGGCCTCGCGCCACAGATCGTCGCCGAGGTCATGACGACCATCCGCAGGCTCAAGGCGAGCGGCTTGTCGATCGTGCTGGTGGAACAGAGCCCGAAGCTCGTCTTCGACATCGCCGACGACATGGTGATCCTCAACAGCGGAAAGGTCGCGGTGGTCTCGACCGCGGCGGAGCTGCGCGACAGCGATGTCGATCTGCGCCAGCACCTCGGCGTGTTTTGACGACCGACCGAACTCCCTCTCCCCGCTTGCGGGGAGAGGGTTGGGGTGAGGGGGTCTCTGGGAATGCGCACTGTCCTCAAACGCCCCCTCACCCGACGGCCTTCGGCCGGCGACCTCTCCCCGCAAGCGGGGAGAGGTAAGGAACAACGTCCAGCAACCAGGAGCCGACCTTGAACGTCACGAACCACTATGGCGCCACGGCGGCGCGCGCGCAGGGCAAGCCCGGCCGCGAGGTGCGGCCGAAATCGATCACCATCGACATCCATTCGCACGTTGCGGTGCCGGCGGCTGCCGAGTTCGTCAAGCCGCATCTCGACCTCTCCACCATCCCGCTCGGCCACTTCGCCACGCCCGACAGCAAGGCGCTCAATCAGAAGCAGGAGGCGGACCGCCGCTCCCGCATCACCCAGTATGACGAGCGCCTCAAGGACCTCGACGCCATGGGCATCGACCTCCAGCTGGTCATGCCGCCGCCGCCGCAATGCTATTTCACCGTGCCGATCGAGTTCGCCGCGCCAGCCATCCGCATGGTCAACGACGGCATCGCCGAATACGTGTCGGGCAAGCCCGACCGGTTCGCGGCGCTTGGCACCGTGCCGCTGCAGGACGGTGCCGAGGCGGCGAAGGAATTGGAACGCGGCATGCGCAGCCTCGGCTTCAAGGGCGCGCAGATCCTCACCAACGTCGGCGGCAAGGAGCTATCGGATCCCGCCTATGCGCCGTTCTGGGCCAAGGCCGAGGAGCTGGACGCGCTCGTCGTGATCCATCCCAACGGCTTCACCGAGGGCCGGCGCCTGTCCCGCTTCTATTTCAACAATGTCATCGGCAATCCGTTCGACACCACGCTTGCCCTGCACTACCTGATCTTCGACGGCGTGCTCGAGCGCCACCCACGACTGAAGATTCTTGCGGTCCACGGCGGCGGCTATCTCGCCGGCTATTCGGGCCGCATCGACCACGCCTGGGGCGCGCGCTCCGACGTGCGTGGCAACCTGCCGAAGCCGCCGACCGAGTATTTGAAGCGCATCTACTTCGACACCGTGGTGTTCACGCCGCACCAGCTCAAATATCTGATCGACGTGTTCGGTGCCGATCATGTCATCATGGGAACGGACTATCCCTATGACATGGCCGATTCCGATCCGATCGGCCATCTCGGCGCGAGCGCGCTCGATGCCTCGACCATGGCGGCGGTCGCGGGCGGAAACGCACAGCGGCTGCTGGGGATTTGATACTCACTGCGCCTCATCCTGAGGAGCCCGAGCGAAGCGAGGGCGTCTCGAAGAGCCTGCCCCGGACTTGATCCGGGGATGGACAAGGGCGCGTCTATTTCCATCCTTCGAGACGCCGCCTTCGGCGGCTCCTCAGGATGAGGTATTGTGCTTTGCTGCGTGCAGCGACCGCTACATCCAGAACGGTTTTGCCGCCTCGGCCTCCGCCTCGGCGCGCGTCACGCCGATGTCCTGGAGCAGCCGGTCGTCGAGCTGAGCGAGGTGCCCGCGCTGCCGGCTGCGCTCGATGCAGCGCAAAGTCCAACGGCCGAGTCTTGCGGCCGCGGCGCCAACCGCGCCGAACATCGTTGCTGCCGGCGGCACAAGTTCGATGAGCGGCGGGAGGCGGCGGGTGGGGTAGGTTTGCATGCGAGCACAAGCTCCTGTGTGACGATGCGCCGGCCGCAAGATGGCAGGCGGCGGTCGCGGCGTCGCGTTGGAACGCTTCGGCCGCGGCCGAAGTATCGGCGCGTGACCGGACCGCCCATCCGGCTTAGGATCGTCGCCATGAGCACCATGATTTCCGACGTCACCATCGCCGAGATCGGCGCGCTCCTCGGCGATTCCGCGCGCGCGAACATGCTCTCGGCCCTGATGGGCGGCGGGGCGCTGACGGCGGGAGAGCTTGCCTGGTACGCGCGCGTGACGCCGCAGACCGTGAGCGGGCATTTGGCCAAGCTGACCGCGGCCGGCCTGCTCGCGCTCGAGCGCCAGGGCCGGCACCGCTACTACCGGCTCGCCTCGCCGCTGGTGGCGCAAATGCTCGAGAGCGTCGGCGCGGTGGCGGCGATCCAGTGCCCGCCGCGCCATCGGCCGTCCTCGCGCATCGACGAGGCGCTCAAGGCCGCGCGCACCTGCTACGACCATATCGCCGGCCGGCTCGGCGTCGCGCTCGCCGACGCGCTCGTCGCCAATGCCTCCATTCTCTGGTCCGAGGACGGCGGCGCCGTGACGTTGCACGGCGAAAAATTCCTCGCCGACTTCGGCATCGATCTCGCCGACGCGATGCGGCAGCGGCGCTGCTTCTGCCGGCCATGCCTCGACTGGAGCGAGCGCCGGCCGCATATCGCCGGCGCCATCGGGTCCAAGCTTGCGCGGCGTTGTTTCGACCTGGGCTGGATCCGGCGCATGAAGGACACGCGCGCTCTGGCGATCACCCCGCGCGGCGCCGAGGGTTTTCGCGAGTTGTTCGGAATCGCGGCCGATTCAACGCTCGCCGAACGCAAGCCGAAGGCTGCCTGACGTAGCTCATGTAGCCCGGATGGAGCGTAATCCGGGACTTCGTTCATCCCGCATTCCGCTCCGCTCCATGCGGGCTACAAGCGGTCACTGATACAAAAAATCCAGCACCGCCGTTTCCGCCAGCACCGCTTCCGGCGCGCGATGCTTTTCGGCGCGCATGCGCTCCTCGGCGCTGCGGGCGCGCGATTGCAGGTAGGCGCCGAGATGGCGCGCGCGCTCGATGACGCGGCGGCCGACGCCGATGCGCAATTCCTCGAAGCGCCGCAGCCCCTGCTCGGCGTCGCCGCTGCGCTCCAGTGCGTCGGCGAGCGCGATGGCGTCCTCGGCCGCCTTGGCGACGCCGACCGCCACGTGCGGCCGCGCCACGAAGGCCGCATCGCCCAGGATGGCGACGCGGCCGAACGCCATGTGCGGCGAGGCCACGTCGTAGATCGGCTGGATGAACGGCTGGCCGGCGAGTCGCACGATCTCGCGCAGCTGCGGCGCCAGCAGCCGCTCGGCGGCCGCGCGCATGTCGCCGATCACCTCGGCGCGGATCAGCGGCGGCGGGATCGAGATCGAATGGGTCGTGCCGGCGCTGTCGGTCAGGAGCCGCGGCAGCTCCGTGTCTTCGTCGGCCGGCCGGTACCAGACGAAGTTGTAGCTGCGGTGGCCGGGGCGCAGATCGTTGTCCGGACCGGCGACCGGATAGCCGAGCGCCTGCTCGCCGGGCGGGTGGCAGAACGCGAGATAGGCGAACAGATCGCGGTGCGTCGCTTGCGACAGCTCCGCTTCCGCGATCAGCGCGCGCCAGGCGACATAGCCGGCATAAAGCGGCACGATGTCGGGCAGGAACTGCCTGCGCACGGTCGAGCG
>DASPZC010000166.1:0-4064 GCA_035636455.1 Xanthobacteraceae bacterium | reverse complement strand
CGAGCCGGGCGACGCGCCTGCTCATGGGCACGCGGAGAGCGCGCCGGATCTCGCCCGGCCCCCGGCCGTCGGCGGCGGCATCCAGGCTTCCACCGATATCCAGCCGAGCTTGACCCCGGTCGCGCCCGCGGCCGCGCAGCCGTTTTCCGCCGTGCTCGCGTTGACGCCGCAACACCCCGCGGCCGTATCCGATCGGGCGGTGCCGCTCGCGGGCGTCGCCATCGAGATCGCCGCGCGCGTCGAGGATGGCCAGAAGCGCTTCGAGATCAGGCTCGATCCGCCCGAACTCGGCCGCATCGAGGTGCGGCTCGACGTCGACGCCGCCGGCCGGGTCGCCACGCACCTGATGGCCGACCGCACCGACACGCTCGACCTGCTGCGCCGCGACGCGCCGGCACTCGAGCGCGCGCTGCAATCGG
This sequence comes from Xanthobacteraceae bacterium, assembly GCA_035636455.1. Lineage (GTDB taxonomy): Bacteria > Pseudomonadota > Alphaproteobacteria > Rhizobiales > Xanthobacteraceae > AP-16. The sequence continues at coordinate 3,645 of DASPZC010000166.1, read as the reverse complement.
CCGGGCTCAAGACCGACGACGGCACGCTGCAGTTCTCGCTGCGCGACCAGTCCTTCGCCGGCCGCGACCCCGGGTTCGCGCGCATCGCCCCGCCCGCGCAGCTGATCGTGCCCGACGCCGATGGCGCGCCGCTCGACGCGGCGCTGCGCCGCTACGGCCAGCTCATGGGCCTCGGCGGCGGCGTCGATATCCGCGTTTAACGGAGGTTTTGCATGGCCACCGTCGGACCCGCCCCGACCCTCGCCGCTCCGGTCGCGGCGGCGGTCAATCCGGCCGCGGCGACCTCGTCCGGGTCGTCGAGCACGGGCACGTTCGGCACCTCGATGATCGCCGGCAACTTCAACACGTTCCTGCAACTGCTCACCACGCAGCTCAAGAACCAGAACCCGCTGTCGCCGATGGACACCAACCAGTTCACCCAGCAGCTGGTGGAATTCGCCTCGGTCGAGCAGCAGATCAACATGAACACGCAGCTCACGACGCTGATCTCGCTGCAGAAGACCGCGCAGGCGACCTCCGCGCTCAGCTTCGTCGGCGCCACGGTGGCGGTCGACGGCAACGCCGCGCAACTGGCGAACGGCCGGGCGGCCTGGACCTTCACCGCGCCCAAGCCGGCGACAGCGGCGATCAGCATCGCCGATGCGACCGGGCGGACGGTGTTCAGCGCCAACCAGCCGGTCCAGGCCGGGACCCAGACCTTCGTGTGGGACGGCCGCGATTCGTTCGGCAAGAGCCTGCAGCCCGGCCCCTACACGATGACCGTCACGGCTGCCGACGCGACCGGCCAGCCGGTAGCCATCTCGACCCAGGTAACGGGCGTGGTGGACAGCGTCGACGTGACCCAGACCCCGCCGCTGCTCTCGATCAACGGCCAGAAAGTCCCCCTCGACAAGATCAAGCAGGTCTTCCGCAACGGGCTGTGACTTGTCCCCTCCCCCGCAAGCGGGGGAGGGTCAGGGAGGGGGCGCCGCCCCGGTCTTGCCAATTAACCCCTAATTCTCCCTCGTAAGCGGGGGTGCGCCGCGGTTTTCCCGCCACGGCTTAGCCAAATTTTAAGCGCCGGCCCCTATCCTCGCGTGCAAGTACCTGTCGAGTCTGTGAGAGTACCCATGACTGAGCCCCATCGTCCGAGGGCCAAGTACGTGATCGGGCCGGACGGGAGTCCGCTCACGATCGCGGACCTGCCGGCGCCGGGCACCAAGCGTTGGGTGATCCGCCGCAAGGCCGAGGTCGTCGCCGCCGTGCGCGGCGGCCTTCTGTCGCTTGAAGAGGCCTGCAGCCGTTACACTTTGACCGTCGAGGAATTTTTGGCCTGGCAATATTCGATCGACCGCCACGGTCTCGCCGGCCTGCGCACCACGCGCATCCAGCAATACCGCCAGTAAGCGCGTCTCCGCGCTAGCGAATAGCACGGCCCTCATGGTGAGGAGCGCGGCGCAGCCGCGCGTCTCGAACCATAGCCGCAGGCTCGTCTGCTGCCATCCTTCGAGACTCGCGCCTTCGGCGCGCTCCTCAGGATGAGGCCGTCGTTTGATTTCGCTATTCGCTGTTCGCCCTTCCCCGTTAACCGGATGGAAACCATACACCGGGCAAATTTTGCCGAGGGGCGCGGCGCGCCGATCGGGGGCTTCCGGTGCAAGGCTTGGTCGAGTTCCTGCGGACGCTGGGTGCGGCACGGCTCGGCGCCATGGCGGCGGTCACGGTGGCGCTGGTCGGCGTGTTCGGCTTCCTCATCGTGCGGGCGACCTCGCCGCAGATGGCGCCGCTGTTCACCGACCTCACGGTCGAGGACTCGACCGCGATCGTCAAGGACCTGGAGCGCCAGGGCATCGCCTATGAGCTCAAGAACGAGGGCGCGATCGTGCTCGTGGCGCGCGACCGCGTCGCGCGGGTGCGCATGAAGCTCGCCGAGGCCGGCCTGCCCAAGGGCGGCGGCGTCGGCTACGAGATCTTCGACAAGTCCGACACGCTCGGCGCCACCAGCTTCGTGCAGAACATCAATCAGCTGCGCGCCCTCGAAGGGGAGCTTGCCCGCACCATCCGGGCGATCGAACGCATCCAGGCGGCCCGGGTCCATCTCGTGCTGCCGCAGCGCCCGCTGTTTTCGCGCGACAAGGTCGAGGCGTCCGCCTCGATCGTGCTCAAGGTGCGCGGCGCGCTGGAGGCGCAGCAGGTGCGCGCCGTGCGCCATCTGGTCGCCTCGGCAGTGAACGGGCTCAAGCCGGAGCGGGTGTCGGTCGTCGACGAGGCCGGACGCCTGCTCGCCGACGGCGCGGGCGGCGATCCGGCGAGCGATCCCACCGCGCATGCGCAGGAGCGCCAGGCGGGCTTCGAGCGGCGACTGCGCGAGCAGATCGAATCGATCGTCTCCTCGGTGGTCGGCCCCGGCCGCGCGCGCGTGCAGCTCACCGCCGACTTCGACTTCAATCGCGTTACCCAGACCTCCGACCGGTTCGATCCGGACGGCCGCGTGCTGCGCTCGAGCCAGACCCGCGAGGAGCAGTCGGCGACGAGCGACAACCGCGAAGGCCAGGTGACCGTCGGCAACGAGTTGCCCGGCGTCCAGCGCAATCCCGACACTCCGCCGCAGCAGCGCGACCAGAGCAAGAAGTCGGAGGAGATCGTCAATTACGAGATCTCGCGCACCACCAAGACGGAGGTGGTCGAAGGCGGACGCATCAAGCGCGTGTCGGTCGCCGTGCTGGTCGACGGCACCTACGGCAAGAGCGACGGCGGCGACATCAGCTATCAACCGCGCAGCGCCGAGGAGATCGACCGCATCGCGGCCCTGGTCCGCTCGGCGATCGGATTCGACCAGAAGCGCGGCGACCAGGTCGAGGTGATCAACCTGCGCTTCGCCGAGGCGCCGGCGATCCCCCTGGCCGAGCCGAGCGCCGTCATGTCGTTCCTGCAATTCACCAAGGACGACGTCATGCGCGCGGTCGAGCTCGTCGTGATGGCGCTGCTCGGCCTGATCGTGCTGTTCGTCGTGGTGCGGCCGCTGGTCAGGCGCATCCTCGCGCCGGATGAGAGGGCGCCGTCCCTCGCCCCTGCGCTGCCCGGCCTGGTACCGGCGGCGGCCGGCGATGCGGCGGCCATCGCGGACGGCATGCCGACCATCGCCAATCACACCGCCAAGATGATCGACATCGCCCAGGTGCAGGGCCAGGTCCACGCCCAGTCGATCCAGAAGGTCGGCGAGCTGGCGCAGAAAAATCCGCACGAGACCGTCTCGATCATCCGCCAGTGGCTGCACGACGGGCCCCCATAGCGCGCCATGTCCGTCCACCAGACCGCAAAAGCCGAAAGCGAGATCGCCGACCTGGTGGCGACGCTCGCCGGACGCCAGTCGTCAAGCACCACCGCCCGGCGCACGCTGAGCGGAGCGGAGCGCGCCGCGGTGCTGATGCTGGCGCTGGGCGAGCAGCACGGCGAGAAAGTCTGGAACCTGCTCGACGACGACGAGCTGCGCACGCTGTCGATCACGATGTCGACGCTCGGCACGGTCGAGGCGGAGGCGATCGAGAGCCTGCTGCTGGAGTTCGTCGGACGGCTATCGGCCTCCGGCGCGCTGCTCGGGAATTTCGACGCCACCGAGCGGCTGCTGCACCAATATCTCCCCCCCGATCGCGTCTCCAACATCAT
>DASPZC010000165.1:0-12314 GCA_035636455.1 Xanthobacteraceae bacterium | reverse complement strand
TGGGTCTCGGCCTCGCGGCCGGTCGTCGCTGCGCTGTCCGGACGCTGACGCGAACGCGACCGCCAAGCCGCCGGGGGTTGCGCCGGAAATTGAACGTCCGTTCATCGGGCCGGTCGTATTTTCGCCGGAATACGGCTCGCTATTGCCGAACGTGCCTCGCCATCGCGCGCGAGCGAAGTTCGCTATTGCCTCGGTCGAAAAAATCGGTCACCTGAATCGAGGGGATCGGGTCCGATCGTCCCGCCGCGTTTGCGTTTCGTGACATCGTTCGGGGGGGTCGGTCGGCCACATGCTGACGCGTCTCAATGGTCTGCCTGCGGCCGAAACGCGCGTGCGGCGGCCGCGGCGCTCATCCGATTTCACCGGCCTGCAGACCGCGGTGCTGTTCGTGGCGCTCGCGCTCGTCGCCGTGATCCCGATCATCACCCATCCGCTGCCGCCGCTGGCCGACTACGTGAACCATCTGGCGCGCATGCACGTCATCGCCACCATCGGCAACGATCCCGACCTGTCGCGCTTCTACGGGATCGAGTGGCAGATCGTCCCCAACCTGATGATGGACCTGGTGGTGCCGGTGCTCGACCGGTTCATGACCATCTACCACGCCGGGCAGCTGTTCACGATCGCGACCTTCGTGATCATCGTCTCCGGGACGCTGGTGCTCAACCGGGCGCTGTTCGGTTCCTGGTCGGTGCTGCCGCTCGTCGCCCTGCCGCTGCTCTACAATCACGTCTTCCTGGTCGGCGTGATGAACTACGTGTTCGGCATCGGGCTCGCGCTGTGGGGTCTCGCCCTGTGGGTCTCGCTGCGCGAGAAGCTGTGGCCCGCTCGTCTTCTCGTGTCCGCCGCGTTCGTGCTTGCGCTGTTCTTCTGTCACCTGTTCGCGGTCGGGCTCTATGGCGTCGGGCTGCTCGCGGTCGAGATCCACCGGCTGTGGACCATGCGCGAGCGTCCACTCGGGTGGCGGCTCGTCGATTTCCTCGCCACCGGGCTGCCGTTCCTCCCCGTCGCGGTCCTGCTGGTCAAGAGCCCGACGTGGGAACTGGCCAGCGAGTTCTACTGGGAACAGCAGGGCAAGATCGACGGCCTCGTCTACGTGATCGAGGTCTATTCCGACATCGTCGCCTTCCTGCTGATCGCCGCCGCGGCGGCGGGCGCGGTGTGGGCGGCGCGGCACCGGCTGCTGCGGCTGCATCCGGTCGGCTGGACCCTGCTCGGGGTGGGCGCCGCCGTCTATTTCGCCATGCCGCGCATCATGTTCGCCACCTACATGGCCGACCAGCGGTTGCCGGTCGCGCTCGCCTTCATGCTGATCGCCTGCACGCATCTGGAGATGCACCACCGGCTGGTGCGTCGCGGCTTCCTCGCCCTGCTGCTGTTCCTCCTCGTGGTGCGCGTCATCGAGGTCGATGTCGCCTGGGCCGAACTCTCGCGCACCACGCTCGAGTTCCGCGACTCGGTGAAGCGGGTCAAGCGCGGCTCCGCGGTGCTCGTCGCCTATGGCGACAAGACCGCGGGCGACGACGTGAGCGATCTCGGTCTCGTTCACGCCGCCTGCCTTGCCATGATCGAGCGCTCGGCGCTGGTCACCACGGCGTTCGCCGTGCGCGGCAAGCAGATCATGCACGTGCAGCCGGCCTACAGCGAGCGCGTCGACACCGAGGACGGTAATCCGCCGTCGATGGAGCAGCTGCTGGTGGCGCTCGACCATCCGGGCGAAAGCAAGAACTACTGGCAGAACTGGCGCACCGACTACGACTACGTCTATCTGCTGTTCACCGACGAGGACACGGTCAATCCGGCGCCCGACCTGCTCAAGCTCATCTACGACGGCGGGCGATTCCACCTCTACCGCGTCAACAAGCCGGCGTGATCCGCTGCATCCCTCCCCTTCGGGGAGGGATGAGAAAGTATCACATCGCGTCGGTCGACCGCGCGCGCGTCAGCACGGTGACGATCGCCAGCAGGCCGGCGACGCCGACCAGGACGAACACGGCGCGCGGGTGGCCGTGGTCCATCAGCGCGCCGTAGATCGGCGGCGCGACGATGCCGCCGATGCTGAACCCCATGGTCACGAAGCCGAACACCTTGCCGAACGAGCCGGGCGGCGTCACGTCGCGCACGATCATGTCGCGCGACGGCATGATGATGCCGCTGGCGAGACCGCCCGCCGCCATGGTCAGGATCAGGAGGACCGTGCCGAGATCGATCGCCGCCACCAGCAGAACGGCGAGCGCCGTGGCAAGGAGCCCGAGCGCGGCGACGGTGCCGTGGCGGACGCGGCCGACCAGCAGCCCGCCGGCCAGCACGCCGATCGCGCTCATCAGCAGGAAGGCCGACAGCGTGGTGTTGGCGACCGCGAACGGCGTGCCGTAGAGCGCGCCCAGCGCCACCACGGAATAGTTGGATATGCCGCCGCTGGTGACCGCCAGCAGCACGAAGAACAGCAGGTTTTGCAGGATCGGCAATGACAGCAGCAGGCGCCATCCGACGCCCGGCGTATCTCCCGACACGGCCGCGCGCTCCCGGGTCTTTGGCTGCACCCGGTCGAACAGCCGTTCGCTCTGAACGGCCAGCGCCGCCGCGACCGCGAAGCCGATCGTCGCCGAGGCGACGAGCGCGCCGCGCCAGCCCACCAGGCTCTGCAGGAACAACAGGCTCGCCGGCGCGAGCGCAGTGCCGAGCATGCCCGAGAAGGTGTGCACCGAGAACGCGTGGCCCATCTGCTCGGACGAGACGAGGTGGGAGAGGATCGCGTAGTCGGCCGGGTGGTAGACGGTGTTGGCGAGGCCGGCCAGCGCCATCATGACCACCAGCACCCAGAACGACGGCACCAGCCCCATCGCCGCGACGGCGGCAGCACCGAGCGTGAGGCCGGCGATGAGAAGCGCGCGCGGGCCGATCCAGTCGATCAGGAATCCGGTCGGTGTCTGGAACGTGGCCGACACGACGTTGAACACCGTGATGGCGAGGCCGAGCTCGGTGTAGCTCACGCCGTAATCGGCGCGGATGAAGGCGAACAGCGGCGGCAGCAGCAGGATGTAGTAGTGGCTGACGAAATGCGCCGCGCTGATCAGGCCGATGATTCTGGCATCGCCGGAACGGATACGCGCAGGGCTGAGATCGGTCGCCTGGGCCATCTTGAGTTTCTGCACCGCTGATGCGGGTTCGGGCGGGAACGTAGGGGTCGTCGGGGGCGGTTCGATACGAATTTTCCGCCGAGGTGACCAGCCCCCGGTGCATGGCGCGCCGGACCTGCGAACGCGCACGACGCGGATGTGCGCCGGGTCGCGCGGGCGACGACGATGGAGATTTGGCTGGATTACTTGCCGGTTGCCGAGGCCTTGCGCTGCTCGGGCTGCAGCAGCAGCTTCTGCACCCGCCAGTTCAGGAGTTCGGCGACGTAGATCTCGTGCTCGGACGGGCACGCGATCGCGTGCACCCAGCCGAACTGCTTGAGTTGCTTGCCGGCCTTGCCGAACATGCCGAGGATTTTTCCGTCGAGCGACATCTTGTAGATCCGCCCGGGGAACGCATCGGAGGTGAACAGCACCTGATGGGGCGGCGGCGTGATGCACACAGTCCAGGGCGCGCCGGGCGTCATCGTCAGGTTGGCCATGTAGCCGGAGAGATCGGGCCTGTTGCCGATCGCCGGGCGTGCGTCCGGATCGACCGGCGCATCGATCGTCATGGCGCGCAGGAACTTTCCGTCGCCGTCGAACACCTGGATGCGGCGGTTGCCGCGGTCGGCGACATAGACGTGGCCCTGCGCGTCCGCCGCGATGCTGTGCGGGATATTGAACTCGCCCGGCTTGTTGCCGCGCTCGCCCCACGACCTGATCCAGTTGCCTTCGCGGTCGGCCTTGCCCACGCGCGAGTTCACGTAGCCGTCGCCGATGAAGATGTTGCCGGCCGGGTCCCAGGCGACGTCGGTCGGCTGGCGGAAGCGCCCGTCCTCGTGCACCGGCGGCGATCCGCCGCGCTTGTGCGGCGCGGCTTCATCGGAGGCCTCCTGCTTGCGCCCGAACACCATCACGACGCGGCCGTCCGGGTTGAACTTGACGATCATGTCCGAGCCCTTGTCGACGGCCCAGATGTTGTCGTCCTTGTCAATGCGTACCGCGTGGCCGAACGCCCAGGCATAGAGATTGTGACCGATCTCGCGGATGAACTGTCCGTCGGGAGCGAACTCGAGCAATTGCGCGGCGCTCGCGCCGTAGGCGGGCCCGCTGGTGTTGCCGCGCGAGAACACGAAAATGTGACCGTGCGAATTGACCGCCACGCCGGTGGCCTCGCCGAGATGGAGGTCGGGCGGAAGCTTCAGGAAATCGGGCACGGACTCGAAGTGGATGTCCGGCACCGCCTGCTGGGCGAATGCCGGCGGGCTCAGCAGGACCAGCAGTCCGATGAGCCATTTCTTCATGGGCGGTCTCCCGTGGTGGGCGCAGCATCAATGGCCACCCCCGTTGTTATATCGCGGTCGCAGGGCGCCACTATACATGAGGCGGACGAGCGTGCGCGACAGCGGTCGGCGGCTCGCGCATCGGCGGCATGCGCAGCTCGGTTCGGCCTCGCCGTCCGGCGGAGGCAATCCCGCCGCGATCCGTTATCGCGACAGCGCGAATTTCCGCGCCACGATTCATGACCCTGAAACCTCTGTGCGGTAGTGGAAACGCGAGCATCGCGAGGGGAGCGGACCGAAGCCGCCGATTTTCATGCGCCGACCCGAATCCCCGTTCGCGCTCGCGATCAACGGGCTGCATAAGCGTTTCGACCGGCCCGCCGTGAACGGTTTCGACCTCGCCGTGCGGGCCGGCGAGTTCTACGTGCTGCTCGGCCCGAACGGCGCCGGCAAGACCACGATCCTGCGCATGGTGGCCGGGCTGCTGCGGCCCGATGCCGGCGCGATCGAAATCTTCGGGATCGACGCGCTCGCCGATCCGGTCGAGGCCAAGCGGGTCGTCGCGTGGATCTCCGACGAGCCGATGATCTACGACAAGCTCACGCCGTTCGAATATCTCGAGTTCGTCGCCGGCCTGTGGAGCATCGACGCCGGCACCGCCGAGGCGCGCGCGAAAAATCTGATCGACTGGCTCGAGCTTGCCGAGCACGCACACCAGCGCTGCGAAGGCCTCTCCAAGGGCATGCGGCAGAAAGTGGCGCTGGCGGGCGCGCTGGTGCACGACCCGAAGCTCATCATCCTCGACGAGCCGCTCACCGGGCTCGACGCCGGCGCCGCGCGGCAGGTCAAGCGCGTGCTGCGCGAGCGCGTGCGCGCGGGCGGCGCCGTGCTGATGACCACGCACATCCTGGAGGTCGCCGAACGCATGGCCGATCGCATCGGCGTCATCGCGGCCGGGCGCCTCATCGCCCAGGGCACGCACGACGATCTGCGCCGGCAGGCCGGGCAGGGCGACACCAGCCTCGAAGACACGTTCCTCGCCCTCGTCGCCGAGCAGGCCGCCGCGTGACCGCGCCCGGCACGGCGGTGTGGTTCGCGCAGCACGAGTTCCGCCTCGCCTGGCGCGACTGGCTGGCGATGATCACGGCGGGACGCCGCCGGCGCGCGCGCACGATCGTGCTGGGGCTGCTCGCGCTCGCCGCGTTGATGCATGCCGTCGCCTTCTCGATGCTGGGGCGGTTCATGCCGGGCGACGCGCCCGACAAGACGGCGCTGATCGCCATCACCGGCGGCGTGCTGCTGTCCTGGTCGCTGATGCTCTCGCAGGCGATGGAGTCGGTCACTCGCGCCTTCTACGCGCGCGCCGATCTCGACCTCATCCTCTCCTCGCCGGCGATCGCGCACCGGGTCTTTGCCGTGCGCATGGGGATCATCGCGCTCTCGGTCGCCGCCATGGCGATGCTGCTGGCGGCGCCGTTCATCAACGTTCTCGTGTGGCAGGACGGAGGGCGCTGGCTCGCCGCCTATGCGGTCGTCGCCGCCATGGGCGCGGCGGCGGCGGCCCTGGCGGTCGCGCTGACCGACGCGCTGTTCCGCACGATCGGCCCGCAGCGCACGCGGCTCGTCGCCCAGGTCGTCGCCGCGGTCATCGGCGCCGCGTTCGTCATCGGCGTGCAGGCGGCCGCCATCCTGTCCTACGGGACGTTGTCGCGCTTGGCGGTTCTTCAGTCCGAGGCGCTGGCGGCGCTGGCGCCGGACGCCGGCAACATCCTGTGGTGGCCCGCCCGTGCCATGCTCGGCGACGCCGCGGCGCTCGCCGCCGTGCTCGCCGCGAGCGCGCTCCTGCTCGGCGCCGCGATCGTGATGTTCGCGCCGCGCTTCGGCGACAACGCCATCGCGGCGGCCGGCGCTTCGCCGACGGCGACGCGGCACCGCCGCCCGGCCAGCTTTTCCCCGACGTCGCCCCGCCGCGCGTTGCGGCACAAGGAATGGACCTTGCTGCTGCGCGATCCATGGCTCGCGTCGCAGACGTTGATGCAGCTCCTCTATCTGCTGCCGCCCGCCCTGATGCTGTGGCGCACCTTCGCGGACGGCAGCGGCGGCTTCGTGCTGGTGGTGCCGGTGCTGGTCATGGCCGCCGGGCAGCTGGCCGGCGGGCTCGCTTGGCTCGCCATCTCGGGCGAGGACGCGCCCGACCTCGTGGCGACGGCGCCGGTCCCGGCCGATCACGTCGTGCGCGGCAAGGTCGAGGCGGTGATGGGCGGCATGGCGATCGTGTTCGCGCCGTTCCTGGCCGCGCTGGCGCTCGTCTCGCCGCTGCACGCCGTGGTCGCCGCCGCCGGCATCGCGGCCGCCGCCGGCGGCGCCATGGCGATCCAGCTATGGTTCCGCGCCCAGGCCAAGCGCAGCCATTTCCGCCGCCGGCAGACCTCCTCGCGCATGGCCACCTTCGCCGAAGCGTTCTCGTCGATCACCTGGGCGGCCACCGCCGCGCTGGCGGCGGCCGGCACCTGGCTCGCCGTGTTTCCCGGATTGGTCGCGCTCGGCATCCTGGGCGGCGCGCGCATGATCAGCCCGCGCCAGTAATCAGTGATCAGTGATCAGTAATCAGTAATCAGACAGAGACGCAGACGAGAGTGATTCTCGTCTGATCACTGATCACTGCTACGCGGCTTTGCTCGCCGGCTTGGCAGTCGAAACGGCGGCGCCGGCGTCGCCGCCTTCCAGCAACAGATCGAGGCCGATCACGACGACGCGGTTGCGGCCGCGCGCTTTGGCGCGATAGAGCGCCTGGTCGGCCTGGGCGAGCAGCGCCAGGACGTCCTGCTGCGGATCCTGGATGATCGACACGCCGATCGAGGCGGTGGCATTGACCGCGTTGCCGCCCACCAGCGCCGCGCTCGCCGCAAAGGTCGAGCGGATGCGCTCGGCGATCGCAAACGCGTTGTCGCGGCAGGCGTCCGCCAGCAGGACGGCGAACTCTTCGCCGCCCAGCCGCCCGACCAGATCCGACGCGCGCAAGTGCGCCCGCGCGCTCTCGGCGAAGATGCGCAGCACGTCGTCGCCGACCGAATGGCCGAACCGGTCGTTGACCGACTTGAACCGGTCGAGATCGATCATGAAGACGGCGACCGGCACGTCGCGCGCGGTCTGCGACTGGGTCAGCTGCGCGGCGGCGTCGAGGAAGGCGCGACGGTTGGCCAGCCCGGTGAGCGCATCGACCATGGCGGCGGTCTTGTGATGAAGCTCGGCGCGCTCCTTCGCCATGGCGAGCAGGATGAAGGCGATCGAGATGGTCGCCAGCAGCTCCTCGGTGCTGATCACGGTGATCCAGGCGCTGGCGAAAGCGGGCTCGTCCGGCGCGGCCAGCAGCAGGCTGATCGGGCTGCGCAGCAGGAAGATCGCGCCGTGCGCGAACAGGATCAGGATCGCCGGCCAGCGCGACAACAGGCGCTCGGCGCGCCCGCGCCAGAACTCGAAAGCGGTGAGCCACAGGAACGCGGCGACGATGCCGCCGCCCAGCAGGGCGCGGACGTCCGGCATTTCGGCAAACTGGGGAACCTGGCACGCCAGCACCCAGACGGTGGCGCCGGTGATGAGCCAGCCGGGCTGCGGCCGGCGGCCGTCGAACACGCGCGCCCCGCTCCAGGCGAGCGCGTAGGACATGAATAGGAACGCGTTGGCGAGGTCGAGCGAGATCAGCTCGGGCACGGAGCCGTACAGGCCGTAGAGCGCGATCGACAGGGTGCGCAACAGGTGCGCGCTCCCCCACCAGGCGAGCGCCCGCACCCCGGTGTTCTGCACCCAGGCGAACAGCAGCAGGAGCCCGAGCATGGCTTCGACATCGACCGTGAGAAGAAACAGGGTCTTGATGTCGAGCGGCATCGGAAAGTCCCTACTGGGGATCGCGGGCGGGGCTTCGGACCATTAGTGGCTGTGGGCGAATATTTGGTGAATTGCCGCTAACCCTCGGCCAAGGCGTTAACGAATGGTTGACGCCGCCTTACCGTCGCCGCCGCGGTTTGAAGGAGTTTGCGTGCGATTGAGCGAGCGCTATTCGAGCGGCACGCCTTTGCGCTCGGGGATCAGCAGCGCGGTGGCGATGATGTCGATGACGTAGATGCTCGCGAGCAGGGCGATCGCCGCCTGGAACGAGTAGCTCGCGACCAGCGCGCCGACCACCAGCGGCCCGAAGCCGCCGACCCCGCGGCCGAGGTTGAACAGCACGTTCTCGGCGGTGCCGCGCGCCTGGGTCGGGTAGAGCTCGGAGAGCAGCGCGCCGTAGCCGCCGAGCATGCCGTTGACGAACACGCCCATGACGGCGCCGCCGACGAGCAGCGCGGTCGGGTCGGTGAGCTGCGAGAACACGAACACCATCACGGCCGCGCCCGCCTGGAAGGTGAACAGCGCCGGGCGCCGGCCCACCAGGTCGGCGAAATAGCCGAACGCGAAAATGCCGGCCGCCATCGCGGTCACCGTCACGGTGATCCACAGCAGCGATTGCAGCGGGCTGTAGCCGAACCGGCTCGCGAGATAGCTCGGCAGCCAGATCATCAGGCCGTAGTAGCCGAAATTCTGCACCGAGCAGAGGATCAGCATGCCGAGGCTGATTTTCGTGGTGGCGGCGTCCTTGACCAGCAGCTTGAGGGGAAGCCCGGTGCGGGTGGCGCGCTCGACGAAGATGCGCGGCTCGCCCACGTACCAGCGAACCAGGAATGCGATCACGCCGGGGAAGAGGCCGACGAGGAACATGCCGCGCCAGCCGATATGCGGCAGCAGCCATGCGGTGACGAAAGCCGCCAGCAGGACGCCGACCTGCCAGCCGATGCCCACGTAGGAGCATGCGCGCGCGCGCAGCCGCGCCGGCCAGGCCTCGGCCACCAGCGCCATGCCGATGCCGAACTCGCCGCCGAGCCCGAGCCCGGCGATCGCCCGGTAGGCCACCAGGTCCCAATAGCCCTGCGCCAGCGCGCACAGGCCGGTGAACACCGCGAAGATGAGGATGGTCCAGGTGAGTACGCGCACGCGGCCGTAATAGTCGCTGAGCACGCCGAACAGGATGCCGCCGGCGACCGCGCCGACCAGGGTCCAGGTGGCGAGCGATCCGCCGACCGCGGGGCTCAGGCCGAGATCGGTGCGGATCGCGGTGAGCATGAAGGCGAGGATCAGGAAATCGAAACCGTCCATGGCGTAGCCGACGACGGAGGCGGCGAGCGCCTTGCCGGCGGCGGCGTCGGGCCGCTCCAGCTCCGTCAGTCCGCGTCTGGATTCGAGATTCTGCTGCGCCACGCTCATGACGTCCCCCTCCGCGCTTCGATGATGATCGTCGCCGGCAGTATAGGGTTTTTGCGCGGCCATCAACATTCTCCGCCCTCATCCTGAAGAGGCCCGCACCGATCTCGGGTTCACCCGAGATCGGCATTATGATGCGCAAGTCGGCTACAGCCGACTTGCGTAGCGGGCCGTCTCGAAGGATGGAAGCGTACGCGACGACGTCCATGGTTCGAGACGCGCGGCTGCGCCGCGCTCCTCACCATGAGGACCGTATTTTTGCACGAAGGCGCGCAGGGCGGGGAGTTCCACAGCCGCCGACTTGGTGTAGATTCAAGCGCACCTCTTCGATTTTCACTCAAGCCCGGACCGCCTCGTGACCGATCGAGCCGCCGTCGTGCCGCAGGATTTTGCCGCCTCGCCGCTGCGTCCGCTCTACCTGGTCACGGCCGGGCTGGCGCTGCTGGCGATGGCGGCGGCGATCGTCTGGGGCAGCGATTGGCTGCTCGATTTCATCCACGTGCTCGCCGGCGCATTGTGGACCGGGATCGACCTGTTCATGGGATTCGTCATCGGGCCGATCCTGCGCCGGCTTGCGCTCGATGCGCGCCGCGCGGTGATCTCGGCGATCGTTCCGCGCACGCTGGTGCTGATGCCGACCCTGGCCATCATCACCTCGACGGCCGGCTGGTTCCTCGCCGAGCGCATGGGCTTTCTCGCCGTCGGCTATCCGGAATTCTATTGGGTCATCGCCGCGCTCGCCATCGTGACGGTGCTCACCGTCCAGGGCCTCGGCTATCTGCTGCCGACCAACCTGCGCATCTATTTCGAGCTGCAGAAGCCGCGGCCGGACGGCGAGAAGATCGGCCGCTGGATGCACGCCTACGTGCGGGTGGTCGGCGTGCAGGGCGTGATGCAGGTCGCGATCATCGTGGTGATGGCGCGCATGGCCACCGGGCTTTGACGGGAGAGGCGGATTGAACAAACAGGTGGGAAGTCACGCCGCGTGGCCCGGCCGCATCGAGGATGACGCGCTGGTGCGGGGACGCGGGCGCTTCGGCGACGACGTCAAGCCCGAGCGCGCGGCGGCGGCCGCGTTCGTGCGCTCGCCGCACGCGCATGCAGACATTCGCGGCGTCGACACGACGGCGGCCAAAGAGATGCCCGGGGCGCTCGCCGTGATCACCGCCATCGACCTCGCGCCGGCGGGCTACGGCACCGTCTCGCAGCCGGTGCCGATGCCCGGGCGCGGCGGCAAGATGGTGATCGGCGTGCCGCGGCCGGCGTTGGCGGGCGAGCGCGTGCGGCATGTCGGCGAGCCGGTCGCGCTCGTCGTCGCCGAAACACTCGCGCAGGCGCAGGACGCGGCCGAGCGCGTCGCCGTCGATTACGCGGCGCTCCCGGCGGTAACCGACGCCGCGGCGGCCGTCGAGGCTGGGGCGCCGCAGCTATGGCTGCAGGCACCGGGCAATGTCGCGTTCGACTGGTCGGCGCCCGCCGATGAGGACGGCAGCAAAGCGGCGGAGCTCGAGCGCGTCTTCGCGGGCGCGGCGTACGTCGCGCGCGTGAGGCTCGTCAATCAGCGGCTCGTCGCCTGCTCGCTCGAGCCGCGCGTCGCGACCGCCGCGGTCGACGGCGCGAGCGGCGTGCTCAACCTGCGCGCCGGCACCCAGGGCGTTGTCTCGATCCGCAACCAGCTCGCCCAGTGTATGCGGATCAAGCCGGAAGAGCTGCGCGTCACCACCGAGGACGTGGGCGGCGGCTTCGGCATGAAGGCCTCGACCTATCCGGAATATCCGGCGCTGCTGCATGCCGCGCGGCTGATCGGGCGGCCGGTGCACTGGGCCTCGACCCGCGCGGAAGCGTTCCTGAGCGACAATCAGGGCCGGGATTCGCTGTGGACCGCCGAGCTCGCGCTCGATGCGCGCGGCAAATTCCTGGCGCTGCGGGTCGACGGCCTCGCCAACGTCGGTGCCTACATGACCTTGGTGGCGCATTTCTGCGCCACCCTGCACATTTCCGGCTGCCTGCCCACGGTGTACGACATTCCGCGCGCCGGCGTGCGCTCGCGCTGCGTCTTCACCAACACGGTGCCGATCGGGCCCTACCGCGGCGCCGGTCGACCGGAAGCGAACTATCTGATCGAGCGGCTGATCGACGAGGCCGTGCGCGTCAGCGGCATCGATGCGGCCACGCTGCGGCGGCGCAACCTCATCGCGGCAAAGCGCATGCCGTACGTGACGGCGTTCGGCAACACCTATGACAGCGGCGACTTTCCGGCGATCTACGATCAGGCTCTCGCCCGGGCGGACCATGCGGGCTTTGCGGCGCGGCGGCGGCAGTCGAAGAAGGCCGGCAAGCTGCGCGGCCTCGGCATCGGCTGCTACCTCGAGATCGCCGGTGCGTTTCCCGAGGAAGCGGCCTCGATCGCGTTCCCCGGCGGCGGGCGCATCCATGTCGGGATCGGCGCGTCGCCGCAGGGGCAGGGGCACCTCACCGTGTTCCGCCGCGTCGCCGCCGAGCGGCTCGGCATCGCCGAGGACGCCGTCACGGTGCTGCACGGCGATTCCGCGCGCGACGTGCCCGGGTTCGGCGCCGTTGCGTCGCGCTCCGCCATGATGATCGGCGGCGCGATCGCCTG
>DASPZC010000164.1:0-2485 GCA_035636455.1 Xanthobacteraceae bacterium | reverse complement strand
AGCGCGTGGAACTCGGTCTCCTTCAGCGCCGCGAAACCGGCCGGCGCCTCGCCCCGCGCGTCGTGCATCAGGACGTCCGCCTCCTCCGGCGCGTCGACGACGTCATGGCCGGCCTCCACGATGATCCTGCGCAGCTCGGCGAGCAGCGCCGGATCTTCCGCGCGGATCGCTATGCGCAGGCGCCGTGCCGCGACCCGCTGCGCGGCCACGGCGCTCATGCGGCGGGCCGCGCTTCGACGATGGCCTGCAGCGAAAGGACCGTTCCGCCCCGGATCACGCGCAGCTCCGCCTTGCGGCCGATGCTGTCGGAGGCGAGATGCGTGGCGATCCTGCGCAGGCTGCGCGTGGGCGTGCCGTTGACCGTCAGGACGATGTCGCCCGCGACGATGCCCGCCTTGGCCGCCGGCCCGCCGTCGACGATGGACATCACCATCACGCCGCTCGACTGGCCCGCCTGGCTGTGCAGCGCATCCGGCACCGCGACGGGCTGCAGCGCGACTCCGAGCCAGCCGCGCGCGATGTGCCCGTCCTTGAGCAGCGCCGGCACGACGCGCTCGATGGTTGCAGAAGGAATGACGAGCACCTTTGCCCGCGGCCCGAACGTGGTGATGCCGAGCCGACCTCCGGCGGCATCGAGCACCGGCCCGCCTTCCTCGGCGCGCGCCAGGCGCAGGTCGAGCACGATATAGCGGTCGATGCGGCCGCCGGCGCTGCTCGCCCATTCCGGCCCGGCGAGATTGACGACGCCGAGGCGCACGCTCACCCCGCCCGCGCCGTCGGCGCCGAAGGCGAGCGCCAGCGCTCCCGCGTTTACTTCACCATTCATCAGTGTCGGCGCCTCAACCGCGCTCGTCAGCCGGAGAACCGCGATGTTGGTGCCCGGATCGCGGCCGGCGAGCTTCGCGTTCACCGCCGACCCGCCGGCCAGGATCAGCTCGAACTCGTCGCGTTTCGGCAGCGACTGCTCGGAGGCGACCACCACGTCCGGCTGCCAGAGCGTGCCGGTCAGATGCCGTGTTTCGGAAAGCCGGATGGCGGCGACAGCTCGTCGCGCCGCTGCCGCGTGCGCGGCTAGCGCGTCGGAAAATTGCTCGAGATTGGCTGGCATAATGGACGCAAGATAGAAGCTTCCCGCCGCGCTGCCTACTGGCCAAACGGCGGGGATGTTCGCCGCTTCATCCTGGCAGCATGACCGTCAAGCTCAACCACACCATCGTCCACTCGGTGGACAAGCGCGCCGCCGCCGAGTTCTTCGCCGGCGTCTTCGGCCTGCCCGCGCCGAAGCCCTTCTACCACTTCCTCGATGTCGAGCTCGGCAACGAGGTGACGCTCGCCTTCCTCGACGCCGACGGCATGGAAATCCAGGTGCAGCACTACGCCTTCCTGGTGAGCGAGAAGGAGTTCGACCAGATCTTCGGCCGCATCAAGGAGCGCGGTCTCGACTACTGGGCCGATCCCGGCCGGAAGGAGAAGGGCCGGATCAACCGCCACTTCGGCGGCCGCGGCGTCTACTTCCTGGACCCGAGCGGCCACCTGCTCGAGATCATTACCAGACCGTACGACAGCGGCGGGTGATCACGCGGTCTACAATGGCCCACTCGCCATCCTCGGCGGGAAAAAGGGGAGAACGATGAGAAAGCTCGTTACCGCAACAGTAGCTGTGGCTGCGCTGGTGTTTTCGGGTTTCATGGCGGGCGGCGCGATCGCGCAGGACAAGAAAGCGGGCAAAGGCGCTGCGCCGCCGACCATCAAGGTCGTCGCGGAAAACGCCAAGCTGGTTGCGACCGAGACCACCTACGCGCCGGGCGCCGAAAGCAACACCTCCAGGGCGGAGACTCGCGTCGTGCGCGCCCTGAAGGGCGGCACGCTGCAGCGCACCTACGCCGACGGCAAGAAGGAACTCATCGTCTACAAGACCGGGCAGGTGAGAATCAACGAGCCGGGCCCTGCATACACCGCGAAGAACATCGGCAAAACCACGATTCGGCTGTACGTGGTTCGGCTGAAGTAGGGGTCAGCGCACCGAGAACGGCGCCTGGTAAGGCCGGCCGAAAGGCACGCCGGCGAGCACGGCCTGCACCGGCTTGATGTAGGCCTTCCCTGGGCGCTTGTTGTTGCGCGTGTCGACGAACTCGACCGGCCCCTGGACGAGCTCGATCAGCGTCGCGTCCCCCGGCCCGCCGACCTGCAGCGCGCCGAGCCTCGGCATGCGGTTGATGAGGCGCGCGGGCACGGCGGTGGCCATCTGCACCACCTGCTCGAGCGTGAAGCCGAGCGCCATGAACTTGCTCATCACCCAGGTCAGGTAGGGCATGCCGGGCGAGTTGCCGGAGAACACGTGGATGTCGGAGGAGATCGTGTCGGGCATGCAGCCCTGCTGCATCGCCGCTTCCGCCACCGTGAAGTCGAAGCTGCCGCCGCCGTGGCCGATGTCGAACAGCACGCCGCGCTTCTTCGCCGCGAGCGCCTCCGGCAGGAGCTTCCC
>DASPZC010000163.1:0-11672 GCA_035636455.1 Xanthobacteraceae bacterium | reverse complement strand
AAGGCGGGCGAGACGGTGGCGGTGGCGGCCGCGACCGGCCCGGTCGGCGCGACCGTCGGCCAGATCGCCAAGCTCAAGGGGTGCCGCGCGGTCGGGATCGCCGGCGGTCCGGACAAGTGCCGCTACCTGATCGACCAGCTCGGCTTCGATGCGGCGGTCGATCATCGCACGAGCGATTTCGCCAACAAGCTGCGCCTGGCCTGTCCGCGCGGCATCGACGTCTATTTCGAGAACGTCGGCGGCGCGGTCTGGGAGGCGGTGGTCCCGCAGCTCAACGATTTCGCCCGCGTGCCGGTGTGCGGGCTGATTGCGCACTACAACGACGCGGCGCTGCCCGCCGGGCCCGACCTGACGCCGCAACTGATGCGCGCCGTCCTCACCAAGCGGCTGACCATCCGCGGATTCATCGTGCGGGATTTTGCCGCGCACGCCGGCGAGTTCGAGCGCGACGTCGGGCAATGGGTGCGCGAGGGCAAGATCAAATACAAAGAGGACGTGGTCGAGGGCCTGGAGAACGCTCCCCAGGCCTTCATCGGCCTGCTCAGGGGAAAGAATTTCGGCAAGCTGCTGGTGCGGGTGGCGCAGGAATAGGACGCCGCGTTCCCCGAGCGCGGTGCAGCGCGCAGCGCTGCGCCG
Source organism: Xanthobacteraceae bacterium (assembly GCA_035636455.1). Classification (GTDB taxonomy): domain Bacteria; phylum Pseudomonadota; class Alphaproteobacteria; order Rhizobiales; family Xanthobacteraceae; genus AP-16. Next base: position 11,036 of record DASPZC010000163.1, on the reverse strand, counting down.
CAGACCCGGGGTCCAGAATCTCAAACGCACCTGGGTCCGGATTAGCGGCGCACCGTTCCGCTTTGCTCCACGCTGCGCCGCATCCGGGACACGTGTTCAGCCGGCCTCCTCCAGCCGATAGAACCGCGTCGCGGTGTCGTGGAACAGCGCGCGCTTGTCGTCGGCGCTCGCGCCGCGGGCCAGGCGCTTGAACGCGTTCCATCCTTCGCCGTAGCCGTACGAGCCCTTGTCGACGGGAAAATTGCTCTCGAACATGCAGCGCGCGGCGCCGAAGGCCTCGATGCACGTCTCCATGTAGGGCCGCCAGGTGTCGGCCAGCACCTGCGAGGACGGCGGATCGGGTTCGTGCTCGAAACCGAAGCCGTTGATGCGCATGCCGAGCCCGCCGAGCTTGACGTGGACGTTGGGGCAGCCGGCGAGCGCGCGCACCGACTTCGACCAGCGTGCAAAATTCTCCTCCTGCCTGCCCGCATAGGCGCCGCCGCGCAGCACGCCGCCGACGTGATTGAGCACGACGGGCGTTCCCGGGAAGGCGCGCGCGAGGTCGGTCAGTTCGTCGAGCTGCGGAAAGTAGAGCCAGGCATCGAACGACAGGCCGAGCGGGGCGAGCCGCGCAAACCCCGCGCGGAATTTCGCGTCCGCCAGCAGGCCGGGCGGCGCAGGATTGGCCGGATTGAGCAGGGTCGTGTCCGCGTCCCAGGCGACGATGTGGCGGATGCCGCGGAAGCGTCCGCCGCCGGCGCGGATGTGCGCCTCGAGCACCTCCGCGACCGCCGCGCCCAGGCGCAGGTCGGCATGCCCGACGATGCCGGCGCAAATCCGCGTCGTCCCATAGCGGCCGCTCGCCGCCATGGCGGCGACGCCGTTGACGAACTCGGTTTCGCCCACCGGGCGCAACGCTTCCTTGTCGTGGGCGCGGTGCATGGCCCGGCACTGCACGAACACGGTCGCGACGATGTTGTGCCCGGTCGCGAGGTCGGCCAGCAGCTCGTCGAGCAGGTAGCGCCAGTCAGGCCGATCCCACAGGTGATGGTGCGGGTCGACGATCGGCAGCTCCGGCTCCAGCGCCGGCTCGCGTCGCCGGTCGAGCCAGTCCTGGCGCACCAGCAGGTAATTGGGGGGCGGCTTGGTCATCGCGTCTCTCCGGTTATTGCGCTCGGCCTCATGCGCGCTACGATGAACAGAATGCTTGGAAGAAATAAAGGGAGGGAGCATGGCTGCCACGGCGGAGGCCGGCGAGACCGTCGGCATCATCGGGGTCGGCAAGATCGGGCTGCCGATCGCCCACAACCTGGTCAAGAGCGGCTACCGCGTGCTGGGCTATCGCCGCCACCCGATGACCGAGTTCGAGAAGATCGGCGGCATCCCGGCGCGCTCGCCGGCCGAGATCGGCGCGCAGGCGGACATCGTTTTTTCCTGCATGCCCTCGGACGCGGCGCTCGACGAGGTGATGCAAGGCGCGCAAGGCCTCGTGCAATCGGCGCGCCCGGGGCAGATCGTGGTCGAGCTTGGGTCGCATCCGCTGCCGGTGAAGGAACGGCAGATCGCCCCGCTCGCCGCCAAGGGCGCCGCCTTCATCGACGGCGAGGTGAGCGGGACGCCCGGCATGGTGGCGCAGCGCAAGGCGGTGATCTATCTCGCCGGCGACGCCGGCGCGTGCCGCACGGTCGAGCGCGTGGTCGGCGGCTTCGCCGACTCGTGCCTCTATTTCGGCGCGTTCGGTGCCGCCAGCAAAGTGAAGCTCGTCAACAACCTGCTGGTCGCCGTGCACATCGCGGCCACCGCCGAGGCGATGGCGCTCGGGCTCAAGGCCGGCGTCGACGTCGACCTGATGATCAAGGCCGTCGCCACCGGCAGCGGCGGCTCGACCCAGTTCGGCATCCGGGCGCCATGGATGGCCGAGCGCCGCTTCCTCCCCGCCCAGGGCACCGCCGTCACGCTCGCGCACTATTTCGACATGATCCATGATTTCGCCGCGCAAGCCGGATCGGCGACGCCCATCTTCGACAGCGCGGTCGAGGTTTTTCGCCGCGGCATCGCGATGGGGTTGGGCGAGCACGATGTCGCCGTCATGGTCGACGTGATCCGCTCGCTGGCCCCGCGCGCCACGAACGAGCGAACAGGAGGAACGTCATGATCCGCGTCCGCAAGATCGCCCATGCCGGCTTCGAGACGCCCGATCTCGACCGGCAGGTCGCCTATTACGCCGACATCCTCGGGCTCACGCTGGTCGCCAAGGAGAAGGACGCGGCCTATCTCGCCAGCACGCTCGATCATCATTCGGTGGTGCTGCGCCGCGGCTCGGAGCCGCGCTGCACGCGCATCGCGTTCCAGATCGCACCCGACGCCGACCTCGGCGAATTCGAGCGCCAGGTCGCGGCGCACGGCATCAAGACGGCGCGCCAGAAGGATCCCGAGCCGTCGATCCCCGACCTCGTCAGCTTCGAGGATCCCAAGGGCACGATCATGGAGGTGTTTCGCGAGCACGCGTTCGCCGGCCAGGCCTACCAGGGCAAGGGGATCGTCCCGCACAAGCTCGGCCACGTGGCGTTCCACGTGATCGACGTGAAGAAGATCGCCAAGTTCTATTGCGACGTGCTGGGCTTTCGCGACTCCGACTGGATGGCGGACTTCTTCGCGTTCCTGCGCTGCGGCCCGGACCACCACACGATCAACCTGGTCGACACCGGCAAGGTGAAGATGCACCACGTCGCCTTCGAGCTACGCGACTGGGCCCACATCCAGACGGCGTGCGATTTTTTGAGCCTCAACGGCCACAAGCTGGTCTGGGGCCCCGGCCGGCACGGCATCGGCCACAACCTGTTCGCCTATCACCGCAACCCGGACGGCCAGATCGTCGAGCTGTTCGCCGAGCTCGACAAGATCTACGACGAGGAACTCGGCTATTTCGAGCCGCGGCCGTGGCATCGCGACCGGCCGCAGAAGCCGAAGGTGTGGGCCAAGGACCTTTCGGCCGCCAACCTGTGGGGCATCGGGCCGCCGGACGAGATGATGAAGTGACAACCAACGCGCCGTCATCCTGAGAGGGAGGATGACGGCAGTGTTTTTGTCGTGAGCATTAGGCAGGGGAGGAAGCCGATGCATCTACGAACATCATGGCGTGCCCTCATCACCGCGTTGGTGATCGCGATCGTCTCGCTCGCGGCACGTCCTACATTCGCCGCCGAGCCGATCAGGATCGGCTTCAGCATGGCGTTGACCGGGCCGAGCGCCGTCATCGGCAAGCAGGTATTGCTGGCGCTGGAAATCTGGCGCGACGATGTCAACGCCAAGGGCGGGCTGATCGGCCGGCCGGTCGAGCTCGTCTATTACGACGACCAGAGCCAGCCGCCCAACGTGCCGGGCATCTACACAAAGCTCATCAACGTCGACAAGGTCGATCTGCTGATCGGGCCTTACGCGACGAACATGATCGCGGCGGCGATGCCGGTCGTCATCCAGAGCAACAAGATGACGCTCGGCATATTCGGCCTGCTGGTGAACGGCCAGTTCAAGTACAAACGCTATTTCTCCATGCTGGCGACGGGGCCCTCCGGCGCGCTCGGCTTCTCGCAGGGCTTCTTCGAGCTGGCCAAGGCGCAGAGCCCGAAGCCGCGGACGGTCGCGATCGTGTCGGCGGATGCCGAGTTTGCTCGCACCGCGTCCGACGGGGCGCGCGAGAACGCCAAGGCGGCCGGCTTCGAGATCGTCTACGACCGCCGCTACCCGCCGAACACCACGGATTACGCGCCGATCGTGCGCGCGGTGCAGGCGACCGGCCCGGACATCGCGTTCGTTGCGGCCTATCCGCCGGATTCGGTCGGCATCGTGCGCGCGGCCAGCGAGATCAATTTTGCTCCCAAACTGTTCGGCGGCACCATGGTCGGCCTCTTGGCGACCAACATCAAGATGCAGCTCGGCCCGCTGCTCAACGGCATCGTCAATCACGAGGATTTCGTTCCGGGACCGAGCTTCAACTTTCCCGGTGTCGGGGAGATGCTTGCGACGTACCGGGCGCGCGCGCAGGGGCAGGGCGTCGATCCGCTCGGCTACGCGTTCGCGCCGTTCGCCTATGCGGCCGGCCAAGTGCTCGCCGCCGCGGTCGAGCAGACCAAGAGCCTCGATCACGACAGGCTTGCGACCCACATCCACGCGAGTCACTTCAAGACCGTGGTCGGCGAGGTGGCGTTCGGCGAGGACGGCGAGTGGGCGCAGTCGCGCATGATGTTCACGCAGTTCCAGAACGTCACCGGCAGCGACATCGAGCAGTTCAAGGATTCGACCCGGCAGGTGATCGTGTGGCCGGCCGAGTACAAGACCGGCAGCCTCGTCTATCCGTATGCCGAGGCGAGGAGGAAGTGATTGCGCGGGTTCCCCGGACGCGGCGCAGCGCGGAGCGGTGCGACGCTGATCCGGGGTCCAGATGGCACGAAGATTGTGGACCCCGGGTCTGCAGCGCACCACTCTGTGCTGCGCTGCGCCCGGGGCACGCCTTCAGCCGCACGTATTCACCAGCGTGCCCACGTTCTCGACCCACACCTTCACCACGTCGCCGGCCTGCAGAAATTCCTTACGCGCCATGCCGACGCCGGCGGGGGTGCCGGTGAGGATCAGGTCGCCCGGGTAAAGGGTGATGCGGGTCGACAGATAGGCGATCTGCTCGGCGAGCGAGAAGATCATCTGGCTGGTGTGCGAGTCCTGCTTGATGACGTCGTTCACCCACAGTTTTATGCCGAGCTGCTGGGGATCGGCGATCTGCCGCGCCGGCACCATCCACGGGCCGAGCGGGCAGGCGTCATCGAAGCTCTTCTGGCCGACCCAGTCGAACTTGAACGGCGAGGTGTCGCTGATGTGCGGCCGGCGGCTGGCGTCGCGCGCGGAGAGATCGTTGGCGACGGTGTAGCCGGCGACGTGGCCGAGCGCTTGGTCGACCGACACGTTGCGGGCGGCGCGGCCGATGAAGGCGCCCAGCTCCGCCTCCCAGTCGACCATCTGCGAATAGGCGGGCAGCCGGACCGTCGCATCGGTCTCGACGATCGAGCGCGGCGCCTTGATGAAGTGCCACGGTTTGAGCCCGCGCCCGCGCGGGTCGGGTTCCGGCGCAATGTTCTGCACCCGCGCCATTTCGGCCATGTGGTCGCCGTAGTTGGCGCCGGCGCAGTAGATCGCCGAGGGCCACAGCACCGGCGCCAGCAACTTCGTGCCGGCGAGCGGCCGGGGCGCTGCGCCGCCGCGCGCAAGCGTCGCCTCGATCGCATCCTGCGCAGCGTCCCAGTCCTCGAGCATGCCGAGCACGCTGGCGTAGGCCGGCCGCCCGGTCAGCTCCGCGGCATCGAGCATGCGCTCATCCGTCACCACGCTGGCGCGCGCGCCCGCGTCCGTTCGATAGGTCGCCAGTTTGTAGCTTGCCATTTGGACCGCTCCCGACTGGGCGTATTCTAGCGAAGTTTTGTCGCCTGCCGCGAGGATTTGGCGGATTGACAGGTGCCGTGCCGCACGGTCCTGTGCGGGCACAAAGGCCGCAATGACAACAGGAGGAAACGGTTTGCCCGACGGTCTCGACAAGATCCGCCACGAGCTGGCGCTCGCCAACCGCATCCTCGCGCGCGAGGACGTGCTCGACGCCTTCGGCCATGTGAGCGTGCGCCATCCGGGCGATGCGGGGCGCTATCTGCTGTCGCGCTCGCGCGGGCCCGAGCTGGTCGAGCCGGCGGACATCCTGGAGTTCACCCTCGATTCCGAGCCGGTGGTGCCGCCGACCCGGCGGCTCTATTCCGAGCGGGTGATCCACGGCTGCATCTACCAGGCGCGGCCGGACGTGCACGCGGTCGTCCACCACCACGCGCCGTCGATCATGCCGTTCTGCATCGCCGGGATCGACCTAGTGCCTGTCTTCCACCTCGGCGCCACCATGGGCGGCAAGGCGCCGTTCTGGGACAGCCGCGACGAGTTCGGCGACACCAGCCTGCTGGTGATCAAGCCCGAGGAGGGCCGCTCGCTTGCTCGCGCGCTTGGCTCGCACGCAATGGTGCTGATGCGCCGGCACGGCGCGACCGTGGTCGGCGCCAACCTGCACGAGGTCGTGTTCCGCTCGATCTACTCGGCGCGCAATGCCGAATTCCAGCAGCGCGCATACGCGCTCGGCGGCGTCGGCGCGCTGACCGCGGGCGAAGCCGTGCTCGCCGCCAAGCATAATCTTCAGCCCGGGCCGGTCGAGCGCGGCTGGGAATATTGGGTGCGACGGCTCGAAAAGGCGGAAGCCGTCGTGCATGCGGCCATGCGCGAGAAGCGAGCGGCGCCGCGCCGCAAGACGGCGCCGGCAAAACGCAAGGCTGCGCGCGGGGGAACGAAAAGAAACCGGAGGAGGACCAGGCGATGAGAATGGCCAGGGGTCTGCTGATTGCCGCGTGGGCGCTCGCGCTCGGCGTGACGGCCGCGCGCGCCGACGACACGCTCAAAATCGCGATCGGCCAGATCAACAACTGGGAGAACCAGGCGCCGACGCTCGGCCAGCAGGCCGGCATCTTCAAGAAGCACGGCCTGATGCTGGAGAATTTCGGCACGCAGGGCGCGGGCGAGACCCTGCAGGCGGTGATATCCGGCAGCGCCGACATCGGCATCGGCGTCGGCACGCCCGGGGCGCTACGCGCCTTTGCCAAGGGCGCGCCGGTGCGGGTGATCAGCGCCGGGTTCGTGGGAACCGGCGATCTTTACTGGTACGTGCCGGCCAACTCGCCGATCAAGAGCCTCGCCGACGCGACCGAGGCGACCACCATCGCCTATTCGACCAGCGGCTCGACCTCCAACAACATCGTGCTCGCCTTCATCAAGGAGCTGGGCGTCAAGGCCAAGCCCACCGCGACCGGCGGCCCGCCGCCGACCTACACCCAGGTCATGTCGGGCCAGGTCGACATCGGCTGGTCGGCCCCGCCGTTCGGGCTCGAGGAGATCGAGCAGGGCCGCATCCGCGTGATCGCGCGCGGCAGCGACGCCACCTCGACCCGCAATCAGACCGTGCGGGTGCAGATTGTCAACGCCAATGCGCTCAAGGACCGCAGGGATGCGATCCTGCGCTTCATGCAGGCCTATCGCGAGACCATCGACTGGATGTACGCCGACCCGCAGGCGGTGAAATTCTACGCGCAGAAGATTGGCAAGCCGGAGAGCCTGGTCGAGCTGTCGCGCCGCCAGTTCCATCCCAAGGAGGCGCTCGACCCCGACCGCCTGTCCGACATCGACGGCGTCATGGCGGACGCGGTGGCGCTCAAATTCCTCGATGCGCCGCTGACCAAGGAGCAGCTCGCGGAGTTTTTCCAGATTCCGAAGAAGTAGCCCGCATGAGGGGTCCCCATCGCGCAAGCGCGATGGGGTGCCCCTGAGCGAAGCGCAATGCGGGGGCGCGACCCCGGATTTCGCTTCGCTCATCCGGGCTACATCCATCAACCGATCCGCGTTGACTCCGCCCTTTGCCCGCCAAATACTGCCGCGCGGACGCGAAGAACGGCCGGTCGAAGAGCCGTGAAACCCGGGAGGATGCAATGAAAACGTCACGCCGATCGCTCCTTAAGCATTCCGCGGCGCTCGCCGCGGCGGCGGGCCTTGGCGGCCGCTTTGCCGGCGCCCAGGAAGCGCCCATCCGGATCGGCGTCATCTACGACCATTCCGGGCCGTTCGCGGCCGCCGGCTCGGTCGCCTGCGCAAACGGCGCGCAGATCGCCATCGACCTCGTCAACGAGAAAGGCGGCGTCGCCGGCCGGTACAAGATCCAGCCGATCAACGCCGATTCCCAGAGCAAGGCCGACGCGGCGATCAACGAGGTCGAGCGGCTGCTCGGCCAGGAGAAGGTCGAGATCGTGCTCGGCGTCTACGCCAGCGCCCACGCGGTGCCCCTCGCCGCCAAGGTCGAGGAACAGAAGAAGATCCTGTGGATCACCACGGCCATCGCGACTTCGGTCTTCAAGGACCGCAATCTGCGCTACGTGTTCCGCGGGCAGATCCATTCCGACCAGTACGGCCAGGCCGCGGCGAGCTTTCTCGCCGAGAACGCCAAGCCCAAGCTCGGCGTGGAGCCCAAGGACCTAAAGCTCGCGATCATCCACGAGGACGGCCCGTACGGCGTCGGGGTGGGCGAGGCGACCGAGCGCTTCTCCAAGGAAAAAGGCGTCCAGGTCATCATGCGCGAGGGCTATTCGTCCTCGGCGCCCGATCTGTCCTCGCTGGTCACCAAGCTCAAGCGGGCGCGGCCGGACATCATCTCGCATGTCGGCTACAACCCCGACATCACCTTGTTCCTGCGCCAGGCGCGCGAGGCCGGGTTGCGCTGCAAGATGATGATCGGCAACGGCGCCGGCCACAGCCAGCTCGACAAGCTGCGGGCGACCTTCGGCAAGGACATCGACAATTTCTGCAATATCGATCCGGTGCCGGCGCAGCTGCTCAAGCCGGAGACGCTGGCTCCCGGGCTCGGCGACCTCGTCAAGATCATGGTCGAGCGCTACCGCGCCAAGACCAACGCCACCGACGTGCCGCCGCACGTGTCCATGGGGTTCAACCAGACCTGGGTGCTGCTCAACAACGTGCTGCCGGTCGCCAAGGAAAAATACGGCGGTTTCGACGCCGAGGCGATCCGCAAGGCGGCGCTCGACGTCGATATCCCGCCTGGGGGCACCATCCAGGGCTATGGCGTGAAATTCTATCCGCCGGGCGCCCAGCTCGCCGGCCAGAACGAGCGCTCGACGCCGGTGGTGATGCAGAACGCCGGCGAGCACATTTCCGTCGTCTGGCCGAACAACATCAAGACCCAGGAACCCGTGCTGCCGCTGCCCGCCTCGTCGATCTACGCGTCGAGCTGAGCGGTGCTTGCGGTCAAGGGCCTCTCCAAACGCTTCGGAGGATTCCTGGCGGTCAACCAGGTGTCTTTCGATGTGCGCGAAGGGGAGATCCTGGGCCTGATCGGGCCGAACGGGTCGGGCAAGAGCACGACCTTCAACCTGATCGCCGGGACCTACCGGCCGAGCGCCGGCTCGATCCGCTTCAGGGACGCGGAGATCGCCGGGCAGCCGGCATTCCGCGTCTGCCGGGGCGGCATCGCGCGCACGTTCCAGATCCCGCGGCCGTTCCGCAAGCTCTCGCTCGTCGAGAACGTGACGCTCGCGGCCTATTACGGCAAGGCCGGCGATATCGGCCGCCCGGAGGCGCGCGCGCGCGCTCGCGAAGTGCTCGACCTCGTCGGCCTGCCCGCCGACGAGGCCATCACCACCGACGGCCTGGGCGCCGCCGCGCTCAAGAAGCTCGAGCTGGCGCGGGCGCTGGCGACCAAGCCCGCGCTGCTGCTCGCCGACGAAAGCCTGGGCGGGCTCGACTCGACCGAGATGGAGCGCGCCGCCGACCTGCTCGAGAGCATCCGCAGCCGCATGGGCATCACCATCATCTGGGTCGAGCACATCATGGGAGTGCTGATGCGGGTCGTCGACCGCGTCATCGTGCTCGACCACGGCGAAAAGATTTTCGAGGGGCTGCCGAAGGACGCGGCGCACGACCCGCGCGTCACCGAAGTCTATCTCGGCAAGCGGCGGACCTGACGCATGCTCTCGCTTGCCGCAGTGTCCGCCGGCTACGGTTCGTTCCGCGCCCTGTTCGAGGTCTCGCTCGAGGTCGAGGCCGGCGAGGCGGTCGGCGTCATCGGGCCCAACGGCGCCGGCAAGACCACCATGATGCGGGTGATTTCCGGGCTGGTGCCGCTGATGGCGGGCGAGATGCGGCTCGACAACCGCTCGCTCGCCGGCCTGCCGGCCCACCGCATCGTCGAGCAGGGCATCGCCCACGTGCCGGAGAACCGCCGGCTGTTTCCGCGCCTGACCGTCGAGGACAATCTGCGCATCGGCGCCTTCATTCCGCAGGCGCGGGCGCACATCGTCGCGCAGCTCGCCTGGGTGTACGACCTGTTCCCGCCTCTCAAGGAGCGGCGCGAGCAGTTGGCCGGCACGCTCTCCGGCGGCGAGCAGCAGATGTGCGCGATCGGCCGCGCGCTGATGTCGCGTCCAAAACTCCTGCTGATGGACGAGCCGTCGGCCGGTCTCGCCCCGCTCGTGGTCGCGCAGGTGTTCGAGCTGGTGCAGCGCATCCGCGCCGAAGGCCTGACCGTGCTGATCGTCGAGCAGAACGTCCGCCAGGTGCTCGAGGTCGTCGACCGCGCCTACCTGCTCGAGGTCGGGCGTATCCGGCTGGCCGGCTCTTCCGCCGAGCTCAAGCACAACGACCTCATCCGCCGGTCCTACATGGGGCTTTAGAGCATGATCCCGAAAAGTGGATACCGGTTTTCGGAAAAGATCATGCTCCAACAATAGCTGGCACATGGACATTTATCTGCTTGAAGCGGTGATCAACGGCCTGCTGCTCGGCGGGGTGCTGGCGCTCCTCGCGCTCGGGCTCAATCTCATTTTCGGCGTCGTCGACGTGGTGTGGATCGCCTATGCGGACCTCGTCATGTGCGGCATGTACGGGGTGTACTGGCTGCACGCCTATTACGGCTGGCCGCTGTGGGCGGCCTGCGCGGTTTCGATCGTCGCCGTCGCCGCGCTCGGCCTTCTCGTCCATCTCATGATCATCGCGCCGGTGCTGCGCGCGGCGCCGATCAACCAGCTGTTGGCGACGGGCGGGCTCCTGTTCTTCCTGCAGAGCTTTGCGACGCTGTTGTTCGGCACCGACTTCCGCAACATCGGCGTGCGCCTGCCGATCATCGAGCTGGGCGACGTCTACATCAGCTACGCCCGCCTGCTGGCCTTTGGCTTCGCGCTGGTGGGCGCCGTCGCGCTCTATTTCTTCCTCAAGCGCACCTATCTCGGCATTGCCATCCGCGCGATCTCGCAGGATCGCGACATCATGGGGCTGATGGGGGTCGATCAGCGGCGCATCTACCTCGTCACGTCGGCGATTGGCGGCGGGCTGGCCGGGCTCGGCGGCTGCCTGCTGGTGCTGCAATATGACGTGCACCCGTTCATCGGCAACACGTTCGGGCCGCTCATCTTCATGATCTG
>DASPZC010000162.1:0-2304 GCA_035636455.1 Xanthobacteraceae bacterium | reverse complement strand
GTTGCCGGATCGAGGCGCCAAGCTGCCGCAAGCTCAACCATGGGCCCCTCCCGGCTTGCGGTCGAGCACGCGCTGGGCGAGGCGCGACAGGCCGGCGAGCGGCACCGGCAGCCAGCTCGGCCGGTTGGCCGCCTCGTAGCCGATCTCGTAGGCCGCCTTCTCGATGAGGAAGAGATCGAGCAACCCCTTGTTCGACGCGCTGCGTCGCATGCGGCAGGTCGTGAGATAGCTCGACACGGAGGCCTTGATGACGCCGACGAGAAACCGCGCGATGAACTCGTCGCGGCGTTGTTCCGGCACGTATTCGGCCGTCCTGCGCTCGATGATCGTCGCCGCCGCATAATCGAACGACCGCAGCAGCCCGGCCACGTCGCGCAACGGGCTGGACTTGGCGCGGCGCTCGCTCATGGGCCGTGCCGGCTCGCCTTCGAAATCGATGATGTAGGCGTCGCCGCTCGCCACCAGCACCTGGCCCAGGTGAAAGTCGCCGTGAATGCGGGTCATCGGCGAGCCTTCGCCCGCGTGCGCCAGCCGCTGCACCATGGCCGCCAGGGCCTTGCGCCGGTGCAGGAGGTCCGCGGCGCGGGCGGCGTCTTCCTCCCGCGCCCAGGTCGTGCGGGTGCCAAGCGCGTCGAATGCGGCCTCGAGCAGCGACTGGGCGCGCTCGGCCCAGCGCGCGGTGTCTTTTTCCCCGGCGCGCTGCGGCGCGAACGCGGGATCAGCCGTCGGTTGGGCGAGCATGCGATGCATCTCCCCGAGGCGCCGGCCGATCGCCGTGCCGAGCGCGATGCAGTCGGCGAGCTGCGGCGCCTGCGCCTCCACGGTCGCGTCCTGCGCGCTCAAATCTTCGAGCGCGCGGGTGAGGCGATCGAGCGTCCACGACCAGGCGTCGCCCTGATTGCGGATGAAGGCCTGCGCGATGGCGAGCAGGAACCGCGTGCCGTCGGGGCCGACCCGCACGACCTCGCCCAGCAGCGCCGGGACGTGGGCAAAACCCTGCTCGGTCAGGTAGCGCCCCATTTCGGCTTCCGGGTGCTCTCCACCGGAGATGCACCGAAACATCTTGAGGACCGCGGCATCGCCGACGATGAGCGAGCTGTTCGACTGTTCGGCGGTGAGCCAATTGACCGGGGCATCCGATGGCAATCGCAGCGTCTCGACGTGCGCTCGCGCCGGCTCGAAACAGATCGCGCCCTGCGCGGTTTCGTGCCGGGCGCCGGCGGCAAGCCCGGCGATCATCTCGTGCGCGAAGCCCGGCACCGCGAAGGCGTCGGTGAGCAGCCCCACGCGCCGTCCGCGCCGCACGCGCGCGAGCGCGAGCTGCTGCGGCAGGGCCGCGCCGGACTCGTCCTCCCAGACGACCGACAGCGGCAGCAGCCAGCGTGACGCGCCGCGCGCCATCTTCGCCTCGATCTCCGCCAGCAAAATTTCATGCTCGCGGGCGGGCAGGGGCACCACGCCTTGAATGCTCACCGACTCGATCGCCTGGTCCTTGGCCGCAAACCAGCGCCGCTTGGCGAGATAGAGCGGCAGCACCTCGCGCTCGATGAGCGCGCGGCCCGATGCGGTCAGTGCCTCCTCGAGGCCGGCGCGCAGCACGATGGTCACGTATTCGGGCATCGGCTCGGGCGCCGGCGTGTGCCAGGCCGGCGACTCGCTCTCGCTGGCGAGGGTGAACCAGTAGAATCCGTACGGCGGCAAGGTGAGCAGATAGGTCAGCTGGCCGATCGGAGGAAACAGCGAGCCGGCGGTGAGTTCGATCGGCACGCGCCCGGCGAACTCGGAGAGATCGAGCTCCACCGCCTGCGGGCTGCGCGCGACGTTGGCGACGCACAGGATCGTCTCGTCGCCGTGCTCGCGCAGGTACGCGAGGATCTTGCGGTTCTTCGGATAGAGGAAGCGGAGCGTGCCGCAGCCGAACACGGCGTGCTTGCAGCGCACCGCCAGCATGCGCCGCGTCCAGTTGAGGACCGAATGCGGGTCGCGGCTCTGCGCCTCGACGTTGATCGCCTCGAACCCGTAGAGCGGGTCCATGATGGCCGGCAGCACGAGCGCGGCCGGGTCCGCGCGCGAGAATCCGCCGTTGCGGTCGGGCGACCATTGCATCGGCGTGCGCACCCCGTGGCGGTCGCCGAGATGGATGTTGTCGCCCATGCCGATCTCGTCGCCGTAATAGATGATCGGCGTGCCGGGCATCGACAGCAGCAGGCTGTTCATCAGCTCGATGCGCCGGCGATCACGCTCGAGCAAGGGCGAGAGCCGTCGCCGAATTCCCAGATTCAGGCGCGCCCGCCGATCCGCCGC
>DASPZC010000161.1:0-12424 GCA_035636455.1 Xanthobacteraceae bacterium | reverse complement strand
CGAGGTCGGCGGGAAGCCGCGCGACCCAGACGTGCGAGGACGGGTCGGCCTTGACCCACGGCTTCTTGGTCGCCTCGTTGCGGGCGAACACCTCCTGCACGAACGGGTCCGGCCGCGTGTCGCGCGTCATGGTCACCGGCGCGCGCTTGCCGATGCGGTACTCGACCTTGGTGCGCGGCCCGCCGTCGAAGACATTGACGATCACGTCGGTCGCAAACACGTTGTCGCGGGCGATCGGCGAGCCGAGCAACTGGCCCATGCGCACCTCGCGATAAAGCTCGCGGTCGGCGCGGTGGAATCCGCTGTCGAGCATGATGCGCATCTGCCGCGCGTTCGGCTCGTTCGCCGGATGGAACCGGGTGGTGTAGCTCGGGCCGTCGATGCTCAGCACGTGGAAGCCGTTGGGGGTGCCGTCGCGGCTGTCGGCGGCGGCGATACCGCGATGGTCGTGCGGGCCGCTCCACCATGAGCCCGAGACGGCGGTGAGCACGTCATGATGGTGCGGCGTCGGGCCGGCGGAACCGTCCTCCGCGCCGAAATAATGATGCTCGGTCGTATGCGTGTGGCCGGCGAAGCTGACGCACGGCCGGGAGCCGATCAGCTTGAGGAATTCGGCACGATCGAGCGTGTTCATGCCGGGAGCCTGCGGATCGAGATAGGTGCGTAGCGGGATGTGCATGACGGCGACCACCAGCCGGTCAGCCGGTGTCTCGGCGAGCACGCTGGCGATGAACGCGCGCTGGCGCTCGCCGATGCGGCCTTGGTACTTGCCGTTCCTGCGCGGGCGGTTCGGATCGGTGCCGAGATACTCGACATTGTCGAGCATGACGAACAGGGCGCCGCCATATTCGAAAGCGTAGGAGGTCGGGCCGAACACGCGCTTGAAGGTCTCGCGCGAGTATCTGGCGCCCGGCGCTTCGAAATTGAGGTCGTGGTTGCCGCCGATGTTCCACCACGGCAGGCCGATCTGGCCGATGATCCGGTTCTGCCGGCCGTAGAGCGACAGGTCGTCGAACATGATGTCGCCGGCGGTCAGGCCGAACGCGGCCTTGGTGCCGATCAGCGCGTTCACCACGTCGTCGCGCACGAAGTCCACCTCGCCCGGGCTCTCCGGCTGCGGATCGGTGAACAGCAGTACGTCGAATTTTTGCGGCTCCTCGGCTTTGCGCAGCGGGAAGTCGACCGAGGCCGGCAGCGGTCCGGTCGGCTCGATGCCCCGGTAGCGCAGCTTCAGCTCGGCCGGCGTGCCCTTGGGCTGATGGATGTAATAGAAGCGCGGCAGCATGGTGCCGACCTCGACCGGCACCATGTAGCCGGTCGGCTTGATGACGAAGACGACGCTCTCCTCCTCGATCGGCAGGACGTAGCGTCCGCTCGCGTCGGTCTTCGCAACCTCGCGTCCGTTCGACACCAGGACGCCCGCCAGGCCGGGATCGCCGGGCTGGCGCCGGCCGGTGCCCGAGCGGTCCTCGAACACGAAGCCGCTCACCATTACGGCGCCTTGCGCCTGGGCCGGCGCTGGCGCGCCAGCTGCGGCAAGCGCCATCGCGGCCGCGCCGCCCTTCACCATGTCGCGGCGGGTGATTGCGAGATCGCTGTCCATGATCGGGAACTCCAGGGATGGCCGCAGAAAATGTTCAGATGTCCGCCTACGAGCGGACGGTGACAGTAGCATGACTTGGCGGCGGCTCCTCCTCCGCCTCGCGTGCGGCGACCAAGCCCGGCATCACGACCTCCAATTCCAGCAGAACGGAACCGTTCTACTGCATCGTCCATGCCGGTATGGGCTCGCCGCGAACCCAACGGTCGCGCCGCCAACTTGCGCACGCTCGGACGAGACTGAGGACCGGAAGCACCAGGATGAAGAAAGCGGCACCGACGGCGACACCGCACCATGCCGCACCCGGCGCAAGGGCAAGGCCCTTCCAAAACGTTGCCAGAAGGAAAATGGCCTCGATGACGTAGAGCGGCGTCGACTTGAGGCCCGGATTTGGGCGGTAGCCGAGCGCAAAGAGACTCCAGTGCGATACCAGCGTGTCGGATATGCGCGCCCCGATCACGGCGCCCAGCGCCCAGGCTGCCGTGCTTGGATTCACCGGCCCGAAAAACCATCCGGCGATGCCCGTGAGGCCCGCTGCCCACAGCAGAAGCGTCAGCCCCACGGTGAAGAGCAGGAAGCCGAGCCAGTTTGGCAGCCACACTCCGACGACAGCGCCAAAAACCCGCCAGAGCGGCACGTTTTCGCCTCGCCATTCCTGATAGACATGAATCGCCGTGAACGCCCAGTCGCAGCCCAGGATGAGGACGAACGCGAGCGCGGAGGGCCCGAAGACGGACACTTGATCCAGATGGCCTAGGATTTGGGTCATGATCCATATCCCTTCATTCGGAATGAGGCTGACCTGCGTGGCGTCGCCGCCGCTACTCCGCCGCCTCGCGTGCGGCGATCAGGCCCGGCATCACCGCCGTGCTGAACAGCTCGACCGAGCGCAGCGTATCGGCAAGCGACAGGTCGCCGAACGCGAAACGGCAGAGGAAATAATTCACGCCCGCGCCGCCGACCTGCGCGGCCAGCACGTCGCGCACTTTGTCCGGGGCCCCGGCGACCGCGAAGCCCATGCGCACGGCATCATCGAGATTGTTCGGATAGGCGGCGCGGAACGGTTTGGTGCCGTGCCGGTCCCACAGCAGGATGAAGCTCGCGTACCAGCGCTTGTAGGCGCGCCGGGCGATCGTCATCGCGTGCTCGTCGCTGTCGGCGATGACGACGTGGCGAGTCATGGCGATGAGCGGAAGCTCCGCCGCCTTGTTGCCGGCGGCGAGCCACTCGGCGCGGTAGCGCTCGACCACGCCGCGCACCATCTCGACCGGCCCGTTGCACACGACGTTGACGCGGTTCTGCGCCGCCCACGGAACGCTCGCCGGGTCGGACGCGCCGTACCACAGCGGCGGGTGCGGGCGCTGCACCGGCTCGAGCTCGATCGGCGTGTCGCGGAACGTGTGGAACTTGCCCGCGAACGTGAGCGTGCGGCTGGTCAGCGCCTTGATGAGGATGGCGAAGGCTTCGAAATAGGCGTCGCGTGAGACATTCGGATCGGCGCCGTAATACGCAAACTCGTGCGGCGACACGCCCCGGCCGATGCCGAGCTCGAGCCGGCCGCCGCTCAAGTGGTCGAGCATGCAGATTTCCTCGGCGAGCCGCAGCGGGTGATAGAGCGGCAACGTATAGACCAGCGGCCCGAAGCGCAGCCGGCGCGTTCGCTGCGCCACGGCGGCGAGAAACACGCTCGGGCTCGGCGCCATGCCGAGCGGCGTCGCGTGGTGCTCGGCCAGGTGATAGGCGTGAAAGCCGCTGCGCTCGTAGGCCTCGATCAGCTTGAGCCGCATCTCGTATTGCTCGCCGAGCGAGACCGCGCCCCGGTCCATGTGATCGAAAATGCCGAATTTCATCGTCTCGCCCCGGCGCCGCCGTTGACAGCCCTATGGTTACCTCAAAGGATCGCCGGCAGCGACTATCGCACATCGGGGGATCGGCATGAACAATCCAGTCCGGCGCGTGGTGACCGGTCATGACGACGCCGGCAAGGCCATCGTCGTCATGGACGGCGCGGCGCCGAATGTGCGGACCCGCCCGGATTCCGGCATCGCGGCGACCTTGCTGTGGGTGACCGAGGAAACGCCGGCGGACATGTCCGGCCGGGCGGATCGCGCCGACCGCACGATCGGCGTTCCGCCGCCGCCGCGCGGATCGATCTTCCGCGTCGTCGACTTTCCGCCGGTCGGCCCGGAGGTAACGACGATCGACCATGCGGCGATGCTGCGCGTCATGGGCATCGATCCGGATCATGCGCCGGCGGCGCGGCATCCGTACATGCACCGCACCCGGAGCGTCGACTACGCCATCGTGCTGTCGGGCGAGATCGACATGCTGCTCGACGAGTCCGAGGTACATCTCAAGGCCGGCGACGTGCTGGTGCAGCAGGGCACCAACCACGAGTGGGTGAACAACGGCCGCGAGACCTGCCGGATCGCTTTCATCCTGATCGACGCGCAAGAGCCGGCTGTACTGCGGAAACTCTGATGTCTCATCCCTCGCCCGTGCAGCGGGGCAGGGTAGGGTGGGGTCTTGCAGCAAACACCGCGCTTGCGGCGACGCCCCACCCGACCGCGCTGCGCGCGGTCGACCCTCGGGTCTGGCCCGAGGGCAGGCTCTCCTCCGCAAGCGGGGAGTATGGCCGCCGATGGTCCACTTGACGCCCGCGGCCGATCTTCCGACTGTGGTCCGCGCAAGCCGGCTTCACGACCGGCGCAGAGGGAGGACAGCATGATCGGCCATTTCGCGTCCCGCCGCGACATCCTCAAGGGCGGCGCCGGCATCGCGGCGCTCGGGATCGGTGCGCTCGCGCCGCGCTCGGCGAGCGCCGCCGAGATGACGGCGCGCGAGAAGGAACTCTACGCGGCGGCAAAACAGGAGGGCAGCCTCACCTGGTACACCGCGCATTACGATGATCAGACCGCACAGTCCCTCGGCCGCATGTTCGAGCAGCTCTATCCGGGCATCAAAGTGAGCGTCGTGCGCACCACCGCCCAGGTCGCGTTCCAGCGCGTGTCGCAGGAGATCAAGGCCGGCGCCATGCAGGTCGACCTGCTCAGCACGACCGACATCGGCCACTACGTCTATCTCAAGGACAAGGCCCTGCTGGAGAAATACGTGCCGGACAACGCCGGCCGGGTGCTCGAAATCTACAAGAACTACGATCCGGACGGCTTTTATTTCGTCACCTCGGCCGGGATGGTGGCGATGGGCTACAACACCACGAAGCTCGCCGCCACGGACGCGCCGAAGAACTGGACCGATCTGATAGACGCGAGATGGAAGGACAAGGTCTCGCTCGGTCACCCCGGCTTCAGCGGCTACGTCGGCACCTGGGTGGTGACGATGCGCAAGCTGTACGGTTGGCAGTTCTTCGACAAGCTCGCCGCCAACAATCCGCAGATCGGCCGCTCTATCGTCGACACCGTCACCATGCTCAATGCCGGCGAGCGCGTGGTGTCCGCCGGACCGGTCGCCGCCACCATGGAGAGCGCCCAGCGCGGCAACCCGCTGGCGATGATCTACCCGACCGACGGCGCGGTGCTCATTGTCGCCCCATCCGGCATCATGAAGGGGGTGAAGCACCCGAACGCCGCGCGGCTGTTCATGGAATATCTGATGAGCGCGGAGGCCTCGAAAATCCAGGTCGATCGCTTTGGCGAGACGATGCGGCCGGAGGTTTCGCCGGCGCCCGGCGTCGTCGCGGCCAAGGACGTGAAGACCATCCGTCCCACCGTCGATGAAATCTTCAAGGGCATTCCCGAGGTGATCAAGCAGTGGCGCGACACGTTCGGAGTGTGACGGCGCGGCCATGAGCGGCGGGCTCGACACCCTTGCGCAGCCGGGCGGCCGGGGCATGCTCGGCCGCCGGGTCGCATTCCTCGAGCCCAGCATGGCGCTGTGGCTCGTGCTGATCGCGGTGCTCGTCTTCCTGGTGGCGAGCCCGGTGGTGCGTATCCTGGTGTCGAGCTTCCAGGAGCCGGAGACCGGCCGCTTCACCTTCGCGAACTACGCCGAGGCCTACGGCAACTGGCGCCAGCTGCGCGCGGTCGTGAACTCGATCGAGCTGGGCCTCGGCGTCGCGTTGCTCGCCGGCCTGTTTGGCGTGCCGATCGCCTGGGCGATCTCGCGCACCGACATGCCGGCCAAGGGCTTCGTGCGCCTGATGGTGTTCGGCGCCTTCATCACGCCGCCCTATCTCGGCGCCATCGGCTGGATCCTGCTCGCCGGGCCCAATTCCGGCTGGCTCAACAAGCTGTGGATGGCGGCGACCGGCGCCGGCCACGGCATCTTCAACGTCTATTCCATGCCGGGGCTGATCGTGGTCGTCGCCGTCACGTCGTTTCCCTACGTGTTCGTGTTCGTCAACTCGGCGCTCGACCTCGTGTCCTCGGAGATGGAGGACGCGGCCAACATCCTCGGCGCCGGCACGCTCAGAACCACCTTCCGCGTCACCCTGCCGCTGGTTGTGCCGGCGATCATCGGCGGGCTGATCATCAGCTTCCTCGAGGCGATCGCGCTGTTCGGCGCGCCCGCCCTGATCGCGCTGCCCGCGCGCTTCCACGTGGTCTCGACCCAGCTGTGGCAGTTCTTCGAATATCCGGTGCGGGTCGAGGAGGCCGCCGCCTTTTCGCTGCCGCTGCTCATCATCACCGTGCTGATGTTCTGGCTGCAGCGCGCGATCATCGGCCGGCGCGGCTACGCGGCGGTGACCGGCAAGGGCGGCGAGCGGCGCACCATCCGGCTCGGCGCGTGGCGCTGGGCGATGCTCGGTTATGCGTTCTTCGTATGCGCGCTCGCGGTGATCCTGCCGATGACGGTGCTGCTGCAGGCGGCCTTCGCCAAGGCCTGGGGGCGCGGCCTGTCGCTCGACAATCTGACCTTGCGCAATTTCACCTATCTGCTGTTCGAGCAGACCCAGGCGCAGCAGGCGATCGTCAACACGTTCGTCTATTCCGGCGCCACCGCGTTCGCGGCGATCGGCCTCGCGCTCGCCATCGCCTACGTGGTCAACCGCCGGCTGGTGCCGTTCTCGAACCTGCTGGCCTTCCTGTGCATGGCCCCGTTCGTGATCCCCGGCATCGTGCTGGCGATCGGCTTCTACGCCGCCTACGCGCCGCCGCCGCTCGCGCTCTACGGCACCGCCGCAATCCTCATCCTCGCCTACACCACGCGCTTTTTGCCGATCGCCTATACGGCGAGCGCGGCGGGCTTGCGCAGCATCAGCGCCGAGATGGAGGAGGCGGTGCGCATCCTCGGCGGCGGCCGGCTCGTCGCGATCCGCAAGGTGCTGGCGCCACTGCTCAAGAAGAGCCTCGCCGGTTCCTGGCTGCTGGTGTTCATACCGGCGACGCGCGAATTGTCCTCGGCCATCTTCCTGGTCGGACCCAACACGCGGGTCATCTCGGTGATGCTGTTCGACCTGTCGGAGGAGGGGAATTTCGAGGTGCTCTCCGCGCTCGGCGCCATCCTGCTGATCATCACGGTGACGATCGCCGCCATCGGCTTTCGCGTCATCGGCCGCGACTTCATGGTGCGGAGCGCGCGATGAGCAAGCTTGCGCTGCGGGCTTTGAGCAAGCGCTTCGGCGAGGTCGCCGCGGTCGACGAGGTCGACCTCGCCATCGCGCCGGGCGAGTTCGTGTCGCTGCTCGGCCCGTCCGGCTGCGGCAAGACCACGACCTTGCGGATGATCGCCGGCTTCATCGACCCGAGCGCCGGCTCGATCGAGATGGACGGCCGGGTCCTGTCCTCGCCGGCAGGCTCGCTGCCGCCCGAGCGGCGGCAGATGTCGATGATCTTCCAGAGCTACGCGGTGTGGCCGAACATGACGGTCGAGGACAACGTCGCGTTCGGGCTGCGCCTGCGCAAGCTGGCGGGCGAGGAGGTGCGGCGGCGCGTCGGCGAGATGCTCGACGTGGTGCAGATGCGCCATCTCGCCGGCCGCTACCCGGCCGAGCTGTCCGGCGGCCAGCAGCAGCGCGTGGCGCTGGCGCGCGCCATCGTCATCCAGCCGCAGGTGCTCCTGCTCGACGAGCCGCTGTCCAACCTCGACGCCAACCTGCGCGAGGAGATGCGTTTCGAGATCAAGCGGCTGCACGAGGAATTCCGCATCACCACGGTCTACGTCACCCACGACCAGGCCGAGGCGATGGTCACCTCCGACCGCATCGCGGTGATGAACCGCGGCCGCATCGAGCAGGTCGACGACCCGCATACGCTCTACACGCGCCCGAAGACCCGCTTCGTCGCCGGCTTCATCGGCCGCACCAATTTTGTCGAAGGGACCTGCGACGGCGCTACGGTGGCATTCGATGGATTTGCGCTGCCGACGAAGCTGATCGAGGGCGAGGTTTCCGGGCGCGTCACCTTCTCGATCCGGCCGCAGAGCATGCGGCTCTCGCGCGAACGATCGCCGGGCGGGGCCGGGCGGCCGCAAATCGCCGTCACCATCCTCGAACGCGCCCATCTGGGCGAATTCTGGGATTACGTGGTGGCGCCGAACGGCGGCGCGCTGCGCCTGAAGGTGACCGCGCCGCCGCTCGATGTCTACGCGGTTGGCGAAGCGGCCACGCTCGAGATCGACCCCCGCCAGATGGCGCCGATCGCGTAAGGGCAAGGCGTGCATCCTCACCGTCATTGCCCGCGCGGGCGGGCAATCCAGTAACCGCCGGAATTGCCGCTGAAGCGCCGACGTTTCCGATTCGATCGGCGGTGTTCATTGGATGGTCCGCCTGGGCGGGCCTGGGCGGGCCATGACAGAAGGGGGGATATTTTGTAGAGGAGTGCGGTCCTGCCGGCAGAACGTCGTCCCACGGAGTCGCTGATGTCCCGTCCGCCCGCGAGCCAGGCGCTCGCCCGCTTCAAGGTGCTCGACCTCACCCGGGTGCGCGCCGGGCCGACCTGCGTGCGCCAATTGGCCGATTGGGGCGCCGACGTCATCAAGATCGAGATGCCGGAGGACGAGGGGCAGATGGGCGGGCCGCGCGACGGCCCGGACTTTCAGAACCTGCACCGCAACAAGCGCAGCATGACGCTCGACCTCAAGCAGAAGCAGGGCGTCGAGATTTTCCGCAAGCTGGCGAAGAGCGCCGACGTGGTGGTGGAGAATTTCCGCCCCGACGTTAAATTCCGCCTCGGCGTCGACTACGAGAGCCTGAAATCACTCAACCGACGGCTGGTCTATGCCAGCATTTCCGGCTTCGGCCAGGACGGCCCCTACCGCGACCGGCCGGGGTTCGATCAGATCGCCCAGGGCATGGGCGGACTGATGTGGATCACCGGCCTGCCCGGGCAGGGGCCGGTGCGCGTCGGCATCCCGGTGGCCGATCTCGGCGCCGGCATTTTCTGCGCCACCGGCATCCTGATCGCGCTGCTCGAGCGCGAAGTCTCGGGCGAGGGCCAGTGGGTGCGCTCCTCGCTGCTGCAGGCGCAGATCCAACTGCTCGACTTCCAGGCGGCGCGCTGGCTGATCGGCAAGGAGGTGCCGGGCCAGGCCGGCAACGATCACCCGACCAGCATTCCGACCGGCGTGTTCCCGACCAGCGACGGCCACATCAACATCGCGGCCGCGGGCTCGCACATCTACAAGCGGTTCTGCGAGGCGATCGGCGCCGAGCACCTGATCGACCATCCGGACTACGCAACCGACAAGCTGCGCTCCAAGAACCGCGCCGCCATCAACAAGGAGATCGCCGAGGTCACCCGCCACAAATCGAGCAAGGAATGGGTCGACATCCTCAACAAGGCCGGCGTCCCGTGCGGCCCGATCTACCGGATGGACGAGGTGTTCGCCGACGAGCAGGTGCGCCACCTCGGCATGGCGGCGCCGCTTGCGCACCCGAGGCTCGGCGATTACGAGGTGGTCAACCAGGCGGTCGAGCTGAGCCGCACGCCGAGCGGCATCCGCTACTCGACGCCCGAGAAGGGCGAGCACACCGACGAAGTTTTGCGCGAGCTCGGGTTCGACGATGCGTGCATCGCCGACCTGCGCCGGCAGAAAGTCGTTTAGAGTATTTTCCGGAAAAAGCCTGCCCCGGACTTGATCCGGGGTGGGCACCGGTTTTCCGAAGAAAATGCGCCAAAATCAAACGGAGACGAGGCGATGAAGACCAGTACCGAGAGGATGATTGCCCGCAAGGACGGCGGGGTCGGCTGGATGCTGTTCAACAATCCGGCGCGGCACAACGCCGTTTCGGTCGACATGTGGAAGGCGGTGCCGGAGATCATCGACGAATTCGTCGGCGACGACGCCATCCGCGTGGTGGTGCTGGCCGGGGAGGGCGGCAAGGCTTTCATCTCCGGCGCGGACATTTCCGAGTTCGAGCAGAAGCGTGGCTCGCGCGAGGCGGTCCTCGCGTACAACGCGATCGGCGACAAGGCGCACCGCGCGATCGTCGACTGCCGGAAGCCGACCATCGCCATGATCCAGGGGTACTGCATCGGCGGCGGGCTGGGCGTGGCGCTCGGGTGCGACCTGCGCATCGCTTCCGACAATTCACGCTTTGCGGTGCCGGCCGCCAGGCTCGGCCTCGGCTATGCGTTTCCGGGCATCAAGCGGCTTGCCGACGTGGTCGGGCCGTCCTTCGCCAAGGAGATTTTTTACACCGCGCGCCAGTTCGATGCGGCGGAAGCGCTGCACATGGGGCTCGTCAACCGGGTGCGGCCGCTCGCCGACGTCGAGACCTACGTGCGGGACTACGCGGCGCGCATCGCCGAGAACGCGCCGCTCACCATCGGCGCCGTAAAACTCTGCGTCGCCGAATGGGCGAAGGACCCGGGCAAGCGCGACCTCGCCGCCTGCCAGGCGGCGGTCGACGCCTGCTTCGCCTCCGAGGACTACGTGGAAGGCCGCACCGCCTTCATGCAGAAGCGCAAGCCCGCGTTCACTGGGCGGTGAATACACACAGACCCCGTCGTCGCCCGGCTTGACCGGGCGACCCAGTAAACACCACCGTTGATATGATTGAGCATACCTTCAAAGCTCAGAGATTACTGGATTGCCCGCTTTCGTGGGCAATGACGACGTGGATTGATTAGACTAGCAAAGCTCCGCCGCCCGCTTGAGGCTCGCGATCATCGATACTCGCAGCAGATAATCGCGCGCGAGCTGCGGGTCGGCGGCGGTGCGCCGCATCTCGTCGCGGAAGCGGTCCCGCTCGGCGTCCTCGCGCGCTTCGAGGTTGCGCTTGTTCCGGATTGACTGGGTCTGCACGTATTCGAGCGCGACCTGCCTCCGCTGGCGGTCGTAGCGGTCGAGTTCCGCCTCTGGCGCCGCGCCTTCGATGACGTGGGCGAGCCGCTCCGTCAGGTTCACGGCATCGTGGATGCCGCCGTTCATGCCCATGCCGCCGAGCGGATTGTTGACGTGGGCGGCGTCGCCGGCGAGGAAAACGCGGTCGACCCGGTAGGTCTTCGCCACGCGCTGGTGCACGCGATAGAGCGTGGTGTGGGCGATTTCGTAATCGACGCCGGGAACGACGCTCGTGAGGGCGGCCTGCGCGAAGCCGCGGTCGAGCGCCGTTTCGTCCGAGACATCAGGGGCAATCGGGAACATCACCCGCCACAGGCCCGGGATGCGCAGGAGGAAGTGCCAGCGCTGCGGATCCGCCACGTAGCTGACGGATGCGAGCCGTTCGATCGCCGCGGCGAAATCGAACGGGGTGCTCACCACCAGGAACCGCTCCGGCCAGGTGAAGCCCTCGAACTCGATCCCGAGCGCGCGGCGCACTTCGCTGCGCGCGCCGTCGGCGCCGATCAGCCAGCGTCCGCGCTGTTCGTTCGTTGTCCCATTGCGGGCGATGCGAACGGCGACGCCTTTCGAGTCCTGTGCAACGCCCTCGACGCGGCTTGAAAATTCGATGCGGAACTCGGGCG
Source organism: Xanthobacteraceae bacterium (assembly GCA_035636455.1). Classification (GTDB taxonomy): domain Bacteria; phylum Pseudomonadota; class Alphaproteobacteria; order Rhizobiales; family Xanthobacteraceae; genus AP-16. The sequence continues at coordinate 955 of DASPZC010000161.1, read as the reverse complement.
CGCGTTCGAGCGCGGCAAGCAGGATGTGCGTGAGCTTGTACTGCTCGGCCTGCATCCGATAGGGATGGGCGGTCACGTCGGCGATGGCGCCGAAGTCGAACTCGGCGATCACCCCGTCGCGCTTCGAGCGATACTGGAATTTCGCCGCGGTCAGGCCTTGCGCGATCAGCGGACGGGCGGCGCCCAACTCGTCGAGCATGTCGAGCGTGGGCGGGTGAAACGTCGAGGCGCGCGATTCCTCGCTCAAGTTCTTCGACGCCTCGAACACGGTCACCGGAATTCCGCGCCGCACGAGTTGCGCCGCAGCCGTGAGCCCGACCGGCCCGGCGCCGGCGATCAGAACGCGATCTTCCGTCATTGGACCATTTTCCGGAAAAGTGGGAACCGGTTTTCCGCAGAAAATGCGACCAAATAAGGATTCCTTACTTCCGCCGGCGCGCCGTGAACTCAGCGAGCATGCGGCGCGGCTCGCCGCCGGCAACGCTCGCGCGGAAGCTCGCGATGCCGGCCTTGATCGCGTCATCGAGCGGCAATCGTTCCCATTCGCGCATCAGCGCCTTCTGGATGCGCACCGCCTCGGCGCCTGCGGAGAAAATTGCGTCGAGCCATGCCGCGACCGCGGCGTCGAGCGCGCCTGGGTCCGCCACCTTCTCGATCAGGCCGATGGCCAGCGCTTTCGCGGCGTCGATGGTCTCGCCGAGCAGCACCAGCTCGGCGGCCCGTCCCATGCCGACCAGACGCGGCAACAAAGCGGCCTCGATCACCGAGGGCATGCCGACCTTCACCTCCGGCATGCCGAACGTCGCGGTCGGCGCGGCGACGCGCAGGTCGCACGCGGCGGCGAGGGCGAACCCGCCGCCCGCGGCCGGCCCGTTGACCGCGGCGACCACGGGCACCGGCAGCTCGTGGAGGCGCACGCTGAGCTGGGCCAGCCGCTGCTGGCCCCGGTACAGCG
>DASPZC010000160.1:0-5252 GCA_035636455.1 Xanthobacteraceae bacterium | reverse complement strand
CGGCACCGGCAAGACGCGCGTGCTCACCACCCGCATCGCCCACATCCTGAGCCTCGGCCGCGCGCGGCCGTCGGACATCCTCGCCGTCACCTTCACCAACAAGGCGGCGCGCGAGATGAAGGAACGGGTCGGACGCATGGTCGGCCAGATGGTCGAGGGCATGCCGTGGCTCGGCACCTTTCACGCCATCGGGGTCAAGCTCCTGCGCCGCCACGCCGAGCTGGTCGGCCTCAAGCCGGACTTCACCATCCTCGACGTGGACGACCAGATCCGCCTGATGAAGCAGGTGCTGGAGGCCGAGAACATCGACCAGCAGCGCTGGCCGGCGCGCGCGCTCGCGGCGATGATCGACAATTGGAAGAACCGCGGGCTCCCGCCCGACAAGGTGTCGCCGGGCGAGGCCGCGGTCTTCGCGGGCGGACGCGGGCTCAAGCTCTACGCTGCCTATCAGGAGCGGCTGAAGGTCCTCAACGCCTCCGACTTCGGCGACCTCCTGCTCGAGACCATCCGCCTGTTCCGCGAGAACGCGGAGGTGCTGCGCCAGTATCAGCAGCGCTTCCGGTTCATGCTGGTCGACGAATATCAGGACACGAACGTCGCCCAGTATCTGTGGCTGCGGCTGCTCGCCCAGGGGGCGAAGAACCTGTGCTGCGTCGGCGACGACGACCAGTCGATCTACGGCTGGCGTGGCGCCGAGGTCGACAACATCCTGCGCTTCGAGAAGGATTTCCCCGGCGCCACCGTGATCCGGCTCGAGCGCAATTACCGCTCGACCGGCCATATCCTCGCGGCCGCCTCCCACCTCATCGCCCACAACGAGGGCCGGCTCGGCAAGACGCTGCGCACCGAGGACGAGCTGGGCGAGAAGGTCACCGTGACCGGCGCCTGGGATTCGGAGGAGGAGGCGCGCTCGATCGGCGAGGAGATCGAGGAGCTGCAGCGCGCCGGCCACAAGCTCAACGAGATCGCCATCCTGGTCCGCGCCTCGTTCCAGATGCGCGAGCTGGAGGACCGCTTCGTCACCCTCGGCCTGCCCTACCGGGTGATCGGCGGCCCGCGCTTCTACGAGCGCGCCGAGATCCGCGACGCGCTCGCCTATCTGCGCTGCGTCGCTTCGCCGGCCGACGACCTCGCCTTCGAGCGCATCGTCAACGTGCCGCGGCGCGGGCTGGGCGACGCCACCGTCCAGGTCCTGCACGACCATGCCCGCACGCGGCGCGTGCCGCTGATGGAGGCGGCGCGCACCCTCGTCGCGACCGAGGAACTGAAAGCCAGACCGCGCACCGCGCTGCGCGACCTGATCGCGGCGTTCGACCGCTGGCGCGGCCGGCGCGACCAGATCCCGCACACCGAGCTTGCCGAGATCGTGCTCGACGAGTCCGGCTACACCGAGATGTGGCAGAAGAACCGCTCGGCCGACGCGGCGGGCCGGCTCGAGAATTTGAAGGAGCTGGTGCGCTCGATGGAGGAATTCGAGAACCTGCAGGGCTTTCTCGAGCACGTCTCGCTGATCATGGACGCCGACGGCGGCGCCGATGCCGACGCGGTCTCGATCATGACCCTGCATTCCGCCAAGGGCCTCGAGTTCGACACCGTGTTTCTGCCCGGCTGGGAGGACGGACTCTTCCCGCACCAGCGCACCCTCGACGATCAGGGCCGCGCCGGTCTCGAGGAGGAGCGGCGCCTCGCCCATGTCGGGCTGACGCGCGCGCGCCGGCGCGCAAAAATTTTCTTCGCCACCAACCGGCGCCTGCACGGGTTGTGGCAGACCACGGTGCCGTCGCGCTTCCTCGACGAATTGCCCGAGGCGCATGTGGAGGTGACTGAATCCAAGGGCGGTTTCGGCTGGGGCGGGCTCGGTCCCTCGCGCTTCGACGCCATGGAATCATTCCAGTCGAACTACGAGACCCCGGGCTGGCAGCGCGCCCAGGCGAACCGCGCGAAGCGCAGCGGGATGGACGAAGCTGGGGCCAACGGCAGCCGCCCCGGCAGCGCGCGGCGGCGGGGGCCGCTGACCATCGAGGGCGAGCTGGTGGCGCGCTCGACCGGCCCGGCCTCGCCCTACGCGGTCGGGGATCGCGTGTTTCACCAAAAATTCGGCTATGGCGACATCGTCTCGGTCGACGGCAACAAGCTCATCGTCGCCTTCGACAGGGCCGGCGAAAAGCGGGTGGTCGATTCGTTTGTCGAGAGGGCGTGACTTGCGCGACGTGCCCCGGGCGCAGCGCAGCGCGCAGCGGTGCGCTGCAGACCCGGGGTCCAAAATCTTCTCGCAACCTGGACCCCGGATCAGCGGTGCACCGCATCGCAAGTCGGATGTTTCCGACTTGTGACAATCAAATGAGTGCCGGAAGTCGGGTATACCCGACTTCCGGTGCGCTGCACCGCATCCGGGGCACGAACTCGTGACCACCATTGCCCGCCTTCGCGCCGACGAGGCGGCCGCGTGGCGCGTCGCGGATCTGTTTACGCTGCGGTTCGATCCCGCCACAACGGCGTGCGCCGTTTACGAAGCGGACGGAGGGTGGGTCGTCGCGCTTTATCTCGACCGCGCGGCAAGGCGCGAGGCCGTGCGCGACCTCGTTGCGGCCGCGGCCGGCAAAGCTGCCGCGCGCTCTCTCGAATTCGAAACAATCGCCGACCGGGACTGGATCGCCACGAGCCTAGCCGGCCTGAAGCCGGTCGAGGCCGGCCGTTTCGTCGTGCACGGGCACCATGACCGCGCGCGCGTCGCGATCAATCGGGTCGGCATCGAGATCGAGGCGGCGCTCGCGTTCGGCACCGGCCATCACGGCACGACGCGCGGCTGCCTCATCGCCATCGACCGGATTCTCAAAGCGCAAAGACCGCGCCGCATCCTCGACCTCGGCACCGGCTCGGGCGTGCTCGCCATCGCGGCCGCCAAGGCGCGCCGCACGCGCGTGCTCGCGAGCGACATCGACCGCGGCGCCGTGGCAGTCGCGCGCGCCAACACACGGGCGAACGGCGTCGGGTCTCTGATCGACGTCGTGCACGCCGGCGGCCTCGACCGCCGGATTTTTCGCGCGCGGGCCTACGATCTGGTGCTCGCCAATATTCTGCTTGGCACCCTTACGTGTCTTGCCGCCTCCATGGCGCGGCTGGCCGCACCGCGTTCCCGCGTGGTGCTGTCGGGACTCTTGCCGGCGCAGGCGCGCGCCGCGCTCGCTGCGTATCGCGCGCAAGGCCTCGCGCTCGAGCGCCGCATCCTCCTCGACGGCTGGGTGACGCTGGTGCTGACGCGGCGATGACTCCGCGGCTGTAGCGGCGGTAGCCCGGATGGAGCGAAGCGCAATCCGGGAACTGCTCCCGCATTCCGCTCCGCTCCATGCGGGCTACGCAAGTCGCTCAACGGATGAACGGCAGCTCGTCCTCGGTGCGGGGGCCGAGCTTGCCGGCGGCCGCTTCAAGCTCCTGCGGCAACAGGTGCCGGTAGCGGGCAATTTCGCGGTGCGCCCGGCGCATCCGCGATTCCGCAAGCGCGTTCACAAACCGCATGAACAGGCTCTCGCCGTGAGCAGGCGCCTTGGCCGCGGGGGCGGCGGCGCCGTAGGTGATGACGGCCATCGGTGTCTCTCCTTATCCAAGAGTTTCGACACCTCCTGGCATTCCTCCTGACTTCTGCACCGATAGGTAAGCCGCGCCTTGCTGCGCGAAAATGCGCGCCCGCGCATGGGTGTGCTGCGGCGCCGGCATGCGATCGCTGATGAATTTTTGTGATGGACCAATCGCTTCGAGGCATCGGCTGGCGCCTCGGATTACGCGTTGCTCATTCGCCAGGTCAACTGCCAATTTTGACGGCAACCGCGCGTTTGCCGGCGTTGCCGATGCATCCCGCCGCCCATAGATTGGGCCTTCCCATGTTCGAGGCCCGCTTTCAGTCATTCGACGACAGGACCGAGCCGGCGGCCGCTCCGCGGCGCGTCGCCCGTTTGCGCGCGGAGCTCAAGCACCGCGGGCTCGACGGCTTCATCGTTCCCCGCGCCGATCGGCAGCAGAACGAATACGTGCCACCGTCGGAGGAGCGCCTCGCCTGGCTCGCCGGCTTCTCCGGGTCGGCCGGGGTGGCGATCGTGCTCGCCGATCGCGCCGTCCTGTTCGTCGACGGGCGCTACACGCTGCAGGTCCGCGAGCAGGTCGACACTGCGCTGTTCGTGATCGAACACCTGATCGAGCGGCCGCCCGAGGCGTGGATCGAGGCGAATCTTCCGGCCGGCGCCAAGCTCGGCTACGACCCGTGGCTGCACACGGTCGAGAACGCCGAGAAGCTCGCCAAGGCCTGCGCGGCCGCCGGCGCCAGCCTGGTGCCGGCCGAGCCCAATCCGATCGACGCCGTGTGGACCGACCGCCCGCCCCCGCCGCTCGGCGCGGTGGCGCTGCACGATCTGCGCTTTGCCGGCGAGGACGCGGCGGCGAAGCTCGCGCGTATCCGCGCCGAGCTCGCCAAGGCGCGCGCCGACGCGCTCGTCGTGTCCGATGCGCATGCGGTCGCCTGGACCTTCAACATTCGCGGCGCCGACGTGGCGCACACGCCGCTGCCGCTTGCGTTCGCGATCGTGCCCAAGGACGAGCGCCCGGCGCTCTATGTGGACGGCCGCAAACTGGCGAACGCGGTGCGCGACCGGCTCGAGCAACTCGCCGACGTGCGCGAGCCGTCGGCGCTCGACGGCGACCTCGCCGCGCTCGCCGCCGCCGGGCGCACGGTGCGGCTCGACCAGGGGACCGCGGCCGACGCGCTCGCGCGCATCGTGCGCGAGGCCGGCGGGAAGATTAAACGCGGCGCCGATCCGATCGCGCTGATGAAGGCGGTCAAGAACGCGGTCGAGATCGACGGCGCGCGCGCGGCGCACCGGCGCGACGGCGCGGCGGTGGCGCGCTTCCTTGCCTGGCTCGACCGTGAGGCGCCGCGCGGCACGCTGACCGAGATCGACGCCGTCGCGGCACTCGAAAGCTTTCGCCGCGACACCGGCCTGCTCAAGGACGTTTCGTTTCCGACCATCGCGGGCGCCGGCCCCAACGGCGCCATCGTGCATTACCGCGTCACCCGCGCGTCGAACCGGCGCATCAATGCGGGCGAGCTTTTTCTGATCGACTCCGGCGCGCAGTACGAGGACGGCACGACCGACATCACCCGCACGGTCGCGGTCGGCACGCCGAGCGCGGAGATGCGCGAGCGTTTCACCCGCGTGCTCAAGGGCCACATCGCCATCGCCACCGCGCGTTATCCCGACGGC
>DASPZC010000159.1:0-1500 GCA_035636455.1 Xanthobacteraceae bacterium | reverse complement strand
CGACCAGCAGGCCTTCCTCGCGCGCCAGCCGCCGATGCGCCGCCATGATCTCGTCATCGCTCACGGCCTCGATCGTGCCGCCCGACTCGTCGCGCGCCGCGATGGCCGCGCTCCAGGAGGCAGGGTTGCCGATCCGAATCGCCGAGGCGACCGTCTGCGGCCTTACGACCGGCTGGCCGCGCACCAACGGCGCCGCCCCACGGGCTTGTGCGCCGTGCAGCGTCGGGAGTGACGCACCGCTACGGCTCGCGAGCTCGCAAAACCCTCGCCAGTAGGCGGTGATGTTGCCGGCATTGCCGACCGGAATGAAGAGCCGCGCCGGGGCGCGGCCGAGCTGTTCGACGACTTCGAAGGCGGCCGTCTTCTGGCCTTCGATGCGATACGGGTTGACGGAATTCACGAGCGCGACAGCCGGCTCGTCGGCCAGGCGGCGCACCAGGGTCAGTGCGCGATCGAACGATCCCCTGACCGTCACGATGATCGCGCCGTAGGCGAGTGCCTGCGCCAGCTTTCCCGCCGCGACACCGCCTGCGGGGACGACGACGACGGCGCGAAGACCGCATCGCGCGGCATAGGCCGATGCCGAGGCGCTGGTGTTGCCCGTCGACGCGCACAGGAGCGTTTGGGCTCCGGCCTCGATCGCCCGGGCGGTGGCGAGCGCCATGCCGCGGTCTTTAAAGGATCCGCTCGGGTTCAGGCCTTCGTACTTGAAATAGAGCTGGTCGAGCCCGATCGCCGGACCGATCCTCGACGACCGGACCAGCGGTGTCGATCCCTCACCAAGTGTGACGCGCGGGGTCGCCGGTGTAACCGGGAGATAGGCCGCGTAGCGTTCGATGATGCCGGCGGCCATGGCGGTGATGGTAGCGTTCCCGAATGCGTGCCCCATTTCGGGTTGCACTGTTCGGTCTCGGCAACGTGGGCGGGGCGCTCGCCAGGCGGTTGGTCGAGGATGCCGACCGGATCACGATGGCCGCCGGCCGGCCGATCGCCCTCGAAGGCATCGCGGTGGCGCACCCGGAGGGCCGTCGGGCGCCGGCGCCGCTCTTACCCGCGGCGCAGTTGCTGGCGCAGCCGCAGCTCGATGCCATCGTCGAGGTGATGGGCGGCCTCGAACCGGCCTCTACCTATATACGTACCGCGTTGCAGGCTGGCCGGCAGGTAATCACGGCCAACAAGCAGCTGGTCGCCGCGCAGGGTCCGCGGCTCGCTTGCCTCGGTCCGCTTCGATTCGAGGCCTCGGTCGCCAGCGCGATCCCGATCCTCGAAACCCTCGCGGACACGCTGAGCGCCGACCGGATCGGCTCGATCATGGGCATCCTCAACGGCACGACGAACTCGATCCTCGCCGCCATGGGTGGCGGGGCGAGCTACGCCGATGCACTCGCCGATGCCCAGCGACGCGGGCTGGCCGAGGCCGACCCGAGCGCGGACGTCGACGCCCACGATCCGGCCGCCAAGCTCGCCATTCTCGTGATGCTGGCCTTCCGGAGGCGCATC
>DASPZC010000158.1:0-11201 GCA_035636455.1 Xanthobacteraceae bacterium | reverse complement strand
GAGCGCGGCCTCGGCGCGGCGCGAACATCGTGCTGAACCGTTATCTCGGCGAGACGCGCCGCGCGGAAGATCTCGACGCGCTGGCGGCGCTGCCCCTGTTCCTGTCGATGCGCGCGGCGATCCGCGCCAAGGTGACGGCCGCGCGGCTCGTGCATGCGGACAATGCCGCGAGAGCAGCGATCGCCGGCGCCGCCCGCACCTATTTCGGCCTCGCCGGCACGCTGATCGCTCCGGCGGCGCCGCGGCTGGTTGCCGTCGGCGGCCTGTCGGGCACCGGGAAATCCCTTTTGGCCCGCGCGCTGGCGCCCGAGCTTTTGCCGCCGCCCGGCGCCGTGGTGCTGCGCTCGGACGTCGAGCGCAAGGCGCGCTTCGGCGTCGGCGAGAGCGAGCGCCTGCCGGCGGACGCCTATGATGCGGCCGTCACCGCGCAGGTCTACGCGACCCTCGCCGACAAGGCGCGCCGCGTCATCGCCGCCGGGCATTCGGCGATCGTCGACGCGGTGTTCGCACGGCCGGAGGAACGCGCGGCGATCGGCGCCGCGGCCGCAGGCGTGCCGTTCCGCGGCCTGTTCCTCACCGCCGATCTCGCCACCCGCCTCGCGCGCGTCGGCGAGCGCAAGCTCGACGCTTCCGATGCGGACGCCGCCGTGGCCCGCGCGCAAGAGGAGTACGATCTCGGAGATATCGATTGGACGCGCGTCGATGCATCCGGCTCGCCGGAAGAAACACTCGCGCGGGCGAAGGCCGCGTTGAGTTAGAGCATTTTCCGGAAAAGTGGACACCGGTTTTCCGCAGAAAATGCGATCAAATAAGGACTCTAGAGCGCTTTCCGATTCAATCTAATCGGAAAGCGCTCTAGAATCCCGTTGCCCGGATGCCGGCGGCAACCGCGACGCCGGCGGCGACCGCGAGGAAATCGTTGCGGCTCGCCACCATGACGCCTGCCGCGGCGGCGAGCGCGATAACGGCGTCCGGCCCGCTGCGCACGGCGAGCGGCACCACGATGGCGGCCACGAGCGCGCCGGGCAGCGCCTCCAGCATCCGCCGCATGCGCGCGGTGAACGGCACGTGCCCCATCAGCCAGAATCCGCCGGCGCGGATCAGATAGGTCGCCGCCGCCATGGCGAGGATCGCCGCGGCGACGCGGCCGTCGATCGCCTCAAGCGGGCTCATCGACGAACCCTCCGGCAATGCAGCCGGCGACCGCGCCGGCGATGACGAACCACCAGCCCGGCGTCAGGCTCGCGACGACGAGCGCAACCGCGCCGGCGACGACCCAGGGAATCGCGCGCCGCGGCCCGCGCCACAGCGGCACCAGCATGGCGACGAACACGGCCGGCATGACCATGTCGAGCCCGACGCGGCGCGGATCGGCAATCAGCTCGCCGAGGAGATAGCCCGGCACGGTCGAGGCGACCCAGGTCGCCCACAGTGCGAGGCTGGCGCCGACGAACACCGACACGTCCGCGCCGCCTTCGGCGCGATAGCGCGTCGCCATCAGCCAGCCCGCATCGGTGAGGAAATAGAGCGCCGGGTAGGTCTGCCAGGACGGCAGGCTGCCGAGCCACGGCCGCATCGACGCGCTGATCAACAACAGCCGCATGTTCACCGCGCCGACGACGAGGGCCAGCGCGACGATGACCGCCGGCGTCAACGGGTTTTCCCACACCTCCATGGCGGCAAGCTGCGAGGCGCCGCCGAACACGATCGCGCTCATCGCGGTCGCCTCGAGGAGGGTGAGGCCGCGCTCGGCCGCCAAGGTGCCGAACGCCGCGGCGAACACCACGATGCCGGGCAGCGCCGGCGCGGCGAGCAGCGCGCCGTGCCCGAGGCCGCCGAGCGACCAGTAGGGCGGAGCGTGATCGTGCGATGGCGAAGTCATGCGCGAGGGGACCGGAACGGATCGCCTTTCCGGCCCGTCATCGCCCGCGATGGAGGCAATGACAAGGCGCCGACAAATGCTCCTGCCATGCTTGGGTTGCAGGGGAGGAAACGGGGGCGGGGCAATCTGCTATAGAGGCTCGGGCCGTCATATGCGCGCACCGCGTCGGGGAGGACGTTCGCCATGAATTCCAGGGTGACGAAGGACGAGTTCGATTTCCTGCGGTCGATCGACACGCCGACGGTGTGCAATCTGGTCGAGATCGTCGAGCCGCAGCGGCGCGGCGCCGGCTACACGGTCCGGCACCTGCACTGCCCGTTCCCCGACCTGCCGCCGATGGTCGGCTTCGCCAGGACGGTCACGATCAGGGCCAAGGACGCCTTTGCCATGGGCGACGCCTCCTACATGCAGCGCCGGCTCGACTACCTCGACTATGTGGCAGCCGAGCCGCGGCCGAGCATCATGGTGATCGAGGACCTCGACGACGAGCCGGGCTACGGCGCGTTCTGGGGCGAGGTGCAGACCAACGTGCACCAGGCGCTCGGCTGCCTCGGCACCGTCACCAACGGCAGCATCCGCGACATCCCGATGATCGCGCCGGGATTCCAGATGCTGGCCGGCTCGATCGGGCCGTCGCACGCCTACGTGCACGTGGTGGAGTACGGCGGCGACGTGAAGGTGTACGGCATGTCGGTGACGAGCGGCGAGCTTATCCATGCCGACCGGCACGGCGCCGTGGTGGTGCCGGCCGGCAAGATCGGCGCGATGAAGGCGGCGCTCGACGGGCTCTCGCAGCGCGAGGCGAAGATCATCGCGGCCGCGCGCGCTCCCGACATGACGGTCGAGAAGCTCAAGGCGGCGATGAAGGGATGAGGAGCATTTCCGGTTTTCCGCGGAAAATGCGAACAAACAAAACGGAGGAACGTCATGCTGCTGCTGCGGCCCAGTTGCGAATGCTGCGACCGCGATCTTCCGCCCGATTCGCGCGACGCGATGATTTGTACGTTCGAATGCACGTTCTGCCGCACCTGCGTCGAGACGCGGCTCAAGGGCCGCTGCCCGAATTGCGGCGGCTCCTTCGAGCGGCGCCCGGTGCGGCCGGCCCACATGCTCAAGAAATATCCCGCCTCGCCCGAACGCGTCTTCAAGCCAGAAGGCTGCGCGGCGTAATCACCCCGCGCTCGGGTGCCATTGCGGCCGATAGCCGGCGGCGAGCGCGGCGACGATGGCGGGCGGGGTGAGCACCTCGACGAGAATTTTGCGCGGGCGAGGTTGCGGACCTCCGTAACCGTCCGGCGTCCACGGCAGCAAACGATCGCCGCGCACGGCGAATGCGCGCTCGCCCGACAGGGCAATCATCGTTCCGTCGGGCAGATCATCGAGCGCGCCGCGATGGCGCCGCTTGGTGCGCCCGTCGAGGCGCTCGGCATGCAGCACCAAGTCCATCTCGTGCGCGCGGGGTGCAGAGCGCAGGTGCCGCGCCCGTGCCCATGCGGCGGCAAACGCGCGCGCATCGGCGCGCCGGCATTCGAAGCACGGACGATGTCCGGCAGATAAGGCGGTCGGCTCGTCGAGGAAGAACAGCTCGGTGTAGCTCTTGCCCCACACCATGCGGTGGCGCGCCTTGAAGGCCAGCCGGCAGCAGATCCAGGCGGGCGACGTCCAGCGGCGCCGCGTCAGCGTGCGGTCGTCGCGATGGATGCGCCCACCGCGATTGCCCATGAACATGCCGCGCGCCGGCACGGCGCGAAGCTCGCCGAACGGGTCGACGCGGTTTTGCAGCGGCATGGCGGCTTCAGCGGCGGAAAACCCTACCGGCTGTCGAGATAGGACACTTGCTCGAACCTCTCCGGCTCGGCGGATTGCAGCGAGAAGCCGCGCGTCATGGCGGCGGTCGCGACCGGGCGCTCCACCGAAACCATGAAGCGGCGTGCCGGCACCTCGTCGTGATTGTAGATGTCGTTGCGGAAATGCACGGTGCCGTCGCGCATCGCCCAGCCGGTGAGGTAGATCCACGCGACCGGAACGGAGCGCGCAAGCTTGATGTCGGTGCGCTGCCCGGCGGCGATCCCGGCGTCGATCTCCTTGCGCCCCCAGCCGGCATTGTCCTGCAACAGCCAGGCGGCCAGCGCGCGCACGTCGCCAATGCGCGCGCAGCCGGAGGAATGGAAGCGATAATCGGAGCCGAACAGCTCGCGGTGCGGCGTGTCGTGCATGTAGACCGAATGCGGATTCGGCATGTCGATGCGCAGGTACCCGAGCGAATTCCACGCGCCGGGGTCCTGGCGCACCGTGTAGGCGGGCGCGAGGCCGGACGTCCAGTCGATCAGCGCCGGGTCGATCTCGCCGCCCTGGGCATCGAGCAGCCGCATGTGCATGCGCGACAGGTACGTGGGGTCCTTCGCCATTTTTGGAACGATGTCCTTCTTGGCGATCGACAGCGGCGCGGTCCAGGTCGGATTGAGGTTGACGCTGGTGATCAGCGTCGTGACCGTTGGCGACGGCCGGTCGGGTTTGCCGACCACGGCGACATAGCGGTGCTCGACGCGCCCACCCGCGACCGCCTCGGCGACGGCGGCCGGGATGTTCACGACGACGTAGCGCTGGCCGAACTTGAACGAGGTCTCGGAGAGGCGCTCGTAGGACGCCGCGAGCTGGCGCACGCGCTTTTCCACCGGCACGTTGAGGGCCGTAAGCGTCTGCGGCCCGATCGCGCCGGTCGGCGTCAGGCCGTGGCGCATCTGGAAACGCTTGACCGCGGCGACGAGCGTCTCGTCATAGATCTCCCCGCTTGCCGCAGCGGGAGCGATGTCGTTGGTGATCGCGAGGCGCCGGCGCAGCAGCCCGACATCCGGTCCGGCACCGCCAGGCACGAGCTTGGCTGCGCTCGCCGGCAGCGCCGGCCAGCCGCCGAGCGTCTCGAGGGCGGTGTAGACCTTCAGCGCCGCGGCGATGCGGTCGATGGTGCCTTCGTCAAAGGTGGGCTCGGGCGAATCCCACACCACGGCGAGCCTGGGCGTGAGCGGCGCGGACGTGCCGGTCGTGCCCGCGCCCACGGCCGGAGCCAAGGCCGGACGCGCGGGCGCCGGAGCCGGACTCAATTGCTGGGGCGGCGGGGACTTGCGGAAGCCGTCGCTCGGCATGATCGGCGGGCCGAACTGGGCGGCGGCCGGCGTCGCGAGGCCGAGAATAACGGCAACAGCCAAAGGAAATGGATAGAGACGCCGCATCGTCCCGTTCCTCCCGTGCTCCACCCGAAACACCCTTGGCTGCGTCGCGTGGCAAAATGGTGGCATGGGGAGGTTAAGGCCGGGTAGCGGCACCAAGCGAATGGCGAATAGCGAGCAGCGAGTAGTTGCCCTCAATGAACTATTCGCTATTCGCCACTCGCTATTCGCGGTCCAGTTCCCCCACCACCATCACATGCAGCCGGCGCGGGCCGTGCGCGCCGAGGATCAGCGTCTGCTCGATGTCGGCCGAGCGGGACGGGCCGGTGATCAGGTTGACGGTGCGCGGCATCAGGCCGTCGCCGAATTTCTCGCGCAGCCGCGTCCACAGGGTCTCGTAGTCGCCGGCCACGTCCTCGGCGTCGACGACGACCACGTGAGTGTCGGGCAGGAAGTTGAGCGTGGTCGGATTGTCGGCGCCGGACAGCAGCATCAAGGTGCCGGATTCGGCGGCGGCTCCGAACGCGTGGGAGATCGCCGCCAGGTCCTTGCCGTCGGACGGCCCGACCTTCACGTCGAGGGTGCGCTCGCGCTGCCAGGGCATGGCCGAGAGCCGCGGATCCTCGCCGCGGCGCACCGCCATCGGCAGATTCTTGGCGCGCAGGAAAGCGGCCAGCGCGCCCGGCACGTCGGCGGCGCTGGGGACGTCCTCGACGCTGCCCGCCGCCGCCTCGACCATGGCACGGAAGAGGGCCAGGCGGTCGCGCGCCGGCAACTGCCCGCGCGCCGGCACGATCCCGGCCGGATGGTGCGCGAGCCGGTCGGCCACCGCCGTGCGGCGCGGCGCTTCGCTGCTGCTCACGCCCAGCGAGCGGCGGATCGAGGAGAAGATGAGGTCGCGGGCGTTCACGTTTCTCATATCCCCCGGCGCCTGCGCCATCGCGCCTGGAACGTACCGCCTTGCGGCGCCGGGAAATCGCGATAGCGGGTCCAGCCGGAGGCGAGCGGCAGCCGGCGGAACCGGCCGGTGAACCAACCAAACAACGCAAGAACCCGCGACGCGAGCGCGGTCGCGAGGCCGTAGAGGCGCGGACGCTTGACGAAAAAAGCCCAGAAGCCGAGGCCGGCACGCACGGTCGCGGGCGAGAGATGCCGCTCGAATTCGCGCTCGCGCCACGCGCGCATCATGCGCGGCAGCGGGATGCGCACCGGGCACACCTCCTCGCACCGACCGCAGAAGGTCGAGGCGTTGGGCAGGTGCCCGGCCTTATCCACGCCGATCAGGCTCGGCGTGAGCACGGCGCCCATGGGTCCCGGATAGACCCAGCCATAGGCGTGGCCGCCGACCGCATTGAAGATCGGGCAATGGTTCATGCAGGCGCCGCAGCGGATGCAGCGCAGCATGTCCTCGAACTCGCCGCCGAGCATGGCCGAGCGGCCGTTGTCGAGGATGACGACGTGATATTCGGCGGGCCCGTCCGGATCGTCCGGGCGGCGCGGGCCGGTCGAGAGCGTGGTGTACACCGACATGTCCTGGCCGGTCGCCGAGCGCGCGAGCACGCGCAGCAGCGCGCTCGCGTCCTCCAGCGTCGGGACGAGCTTCTCGATCGTCGCCAGCACGATGTGGATTTTTGGCAGCGTCTGGGTGAGATCGCCGTTGCCCTCGTTGGTGACGATGATCGAGGTGCCGGTCTCGGCGACCAGAAAGTTTGCGCCGGTGATGCCGACGTCGGCGGCGAGGAATTTTTGCCGCAGCACCTCGCGCGCCTCGGCGAGCAAGGTGGTGGGCTCGTCGAGGTTGCGGTCCGGCGGCAGATGGGTGTGGACGCGGCGGAAATCCGCCTCGACCTGCTGCTTGGTGAGATGGATCGCCGGCGCGATGATGTGCGAGGGCATTTCGTGGCGAATCTGGATCAGATATTCGCCGAGGTCGGTCTCGACAGGCTGGATGCCGTTCTCCTCGAGGAAATCGTTGAGGCCGATCTCCTCGGCGATCATGGTCTTGCCCTTGGTGGCGGTCTTGGCGGCGACCTTGCGGCAGATCGCCAGCACGATCTGGCGCGCCTCCTCGGCCGTCACCGCGTAGTGCAGCTCGCCGCCCGAAGCCTTCAGGCGAGACTCGTAGGCCTCGAGATAAAGATCGAGGTGGGCGAGCGTGTGATTCTTGATGTCGCGCGCGGCATCGCGCAGCGCATCGAACTCCGGCAGCCGGTCGGCCGCGGCGCGCCGCCGCTCGACGAAGCCGAGCCCGTAGGTCAGCGCGCGCTGCAGCTGCGCGTCGGCAATCGCCGCGCGGGCGTTCTCCTTGAACGACGGGGAGGTAATTGTCACGACCGCGCCTTGCGCGCGCGCAGGCGCGACTCGCCGATGGCCGGACCGTCCGCCATCCCGGCCAGCACTTCGGCGACGTGGCGCACGGCAACCGGCCGGCCCAGGCGCTGCAGCTTGCCGGCCATGTTCATCAGACAGCCGAGATCGCCGGCCAGCAGCGTGTCGGCACCGGTCGCCGCGATGCACTCGGCCTTCTTGCCGACGATCACGTTCGATATCTCAGGATACTTGACGCAGAACGTGCCGCCGAAGCCGCAGCACACGTCGGCGTCGGCCATCTCGACCAGGCTCAGCCCCTCGACGCCGGCGAGCAGCCTGCGCGGCTGCGCCCGGATGCCGAGCTCGCGCAGCCCCGAGCAGGAATCGTGGTAGGTCGCGGTGCCGCGGTAGCGCGCGGCAATTTTGCCGACGCCGAGCACGTCGGTGAGAAAGGAGATCAGCTCGTAGGTCTTGGTTGCCAGCGCCTCGGCACGCGGCAGCCAGTTCGGATCGCCGTGGAACAGCTCGGGATAGTGCACCTTCAGCTGGCCGCCGCAGGACCCCGACGGCACCACGACGTAGTCGTAGGGCGCGAACGCCTCGATGACCTGCTCGGCGATCTCGCGTGCCGTCGCCCGGTCGCCGGAATTGAACGCCGGCTGGCCGCAGCAGGCCTGGCGCGGCACCTCGACCGTGCAGCCCGCGTCTTCCAGCAGCTTGACGGCCGCGAACCCGATCGCGGGCCGGATGAAATCGACCAGGCAGGTGACGAACAGCCCGACGCGTTTTGTTGTTGCCTCAGCCATGGTCCTGCTCTCGGCACCGCGTCTCGTCGGCCTGCTGCGGTCAGGGCGACTGTGAGGTGCGATGGTTTGCCGGGTCAAGGCCGCCGAGGACGCACAGGCAAGCGCCGGCCGCGCGATCGCCCACCGGCGCCGCTCAGCGGCCGTCGCTGCCGTTCTGCGCGTCGATGCGGTCGCGGTCGAGCCGCAGCTTGAGCTGCTCGATATCGGCGAAGAAATCGCCGGCGTCGCGCACGGGGACGAGGCGGAACGCCGGCGGCATGAGCCGGCGCGACATGTTCTGCTGGCCGAGATCGTGGAAGGTCTCGGATTGCTTGAGGGTGTGAACGGCGATTGCGGCCGCGAGCAGCGCCGCGACCACGGCGCCTTTGAGCTTGAGGCGCGACGGGCCCACCTCGCGCAGGTGGAAGAAGCAGATGGCGGCGAGGACGCACCACATCGCCACGTAGTCGTAGGTGACGAGGGTGCGCCAAGCGAACGCAAAGGCGGTGAAATGCGCGAACTCGCTGTAGAGGCGGAATACCAGGTAGCCGGCGAGGGCAATCAGCAGGTTATGCTCGAAGCGCGCCCGGCCGGAAAACACGCGGGAGAGAAGCGCCCACACGGCGACCCAGCCGCCGATGAGCAGGCCGAGGCCGAGCAGCGGCTGCAGATAGTGCGAGGCGCGCTGCTCGCCGGTCTCGTTGATCCACGTCCACAGCACCTCGGTCGCGACGAGCGCGACGACGAGCACGGCGACGAGCACCAGCGGCACGGCGCGCATGTCCTGCCGTCCGGTGCGCTCGCCGGCGACCGCGTGGCTCGTCTCGCGGATGCGCAGATACGTATGGCCGATGCGGATGGGACGCTCGCCGTCGATGACGATGCGCGCGTGCCGGGTCTTGTCGCGGTCGAGGAACATGCCGTTGCGGCTGCCGGCGTCCTCGGCGACGAGATGGCCGTTGTCGTCGCGAAAGACGCGCACGTGCCGCTCGGCGACGTAGGGATCGTCGACGATGACGTCGTTGTCGTAGCCGCGCCCGATCAGCGCCTGCGGGCCGGCGACGCGAAAGCGAGCCGCCACGTCGCGGTGACGCGACAGAACCTCGACCCAGATCACTTGGTCCATTGCACGGCTTCGAGAAAGCGCTTGCCGAGCGCCATGGCGTCCGCGTAGCGCACCGCCTGCATGCTCAGGCGCGACACCAGCGCCTCGCTGCCGCGGTCCTCGGTGACGGCGATCACCGCGACGTCGTAGAGCCCGTCGAACTCGCGATAGGCCTGGGCGCACCAGGCCACCCGCAGCGGCGGGCGGTCCGGCACGGTCGAGGTGGCGACGAAATCGTCGTGGCAGCGCTGCGGCGTATACCACTTGCGATACGCGCCCCCGCCGATCAGGCGCGGCTGGCTCTGCTGCGACAGGAACGTCGCGAACTGGAACTGGTTGAGGTCGACGGTCCTGACATAGGAATGGCTGAGCTGGATCACGCCGGTGTTGAGATCGTTGGCGACGAACACGCCGGTGTCGCTGCGGCAGCTCATTGAATCGACGCTGGCGCGCGGCTTGGGCATGACGCCGGCATTGGTTTGCGCCCGGCAGGTGAACCAGGGGGCGGTGGCCTCCGGCGCCCGGTAGGGTCCGAACGCGGCCGGGCGAAATCCGGTGTCGCCGATCGCGCGGTAGAGGTCAGCCTGCCAAGCGTTGAGCTGGCGGCCGATTTCCGCGCGGAACTCCTGCGGTTCGCTCGCGCCGCCCTGCACGCGCTGCAGCAGGGCCGCGGCGAACCGCGCCGGCACCAGGAAGCTGATGAGCTCGCCGCCGGAGCGCTTGGCGACGTTGACGCCGACCACCTGGCCGTCGGCGGTCACCGCCGGACCGCCGCTCATGCCGGGATTGAGCGCGCCGGTGAAGTGGATGCGCTCGTTGTAGCTGCGCTCCACCAGGCCATTGTAGGTGCCTTCGACGATGGTGAAGCCGAGGTCGAGCGGATTGCCCATGGAATAGAGGCGCTCGCCCTTCGGCAAGCCGCGCTGCATTGCCGCTTGGTCGAAGGCGAAAAACGGTGCGTCGCGCTTGTCGAGGCGCACCACCGCGAGATCATTCGGCAGATCGACCGCCAGCAGCCTGATGTCGCCGCGGCTGTCGTCCGCGCCGGTATATTCCAGCCGATAGGTCTTGGGCTCGAGCGCGGCCTGCGAGACGACGTGATAGTTGGTGATCGCGAGCCCGTCCGCGCCGACGAGAAAGCCGGAGCCGGTCGAGGTTTCCCGTCCGGCGCCGATGACGAGGGTGCGGATCTGCAGCAACCGGGCCGGTGCCGCGGCAAAAATGCGCCCCGCCGCGGACGCGCCGTTCACCGGCGGCTCGGCCGCCCATGCCGGCGCCGCGCCGGCGAGCGCGGCGGCAAACAGAACGACGGTCTGGAAAACCTTCCCCACGCGACGATCCTTAGCCCAACCGCACGTGCATTGGAAGCAACGAGCGCGCCGCGTCCATAAGCACCAAGTAATTGATTACGTCGGTACCGGGCGACCAGTCGCAGGCTCGCTCAGAAACCGAGGTGCCGCAGGTCGCGCCGCCCGCGCTCCAGATCGTCGAGACTATGGGGTTCGAGCACGTCGTGCGCCTCCGATCCCAATGGCGCGCCGCGCAACCGCTATGATATCGCTGGTCGGTGCCTGCCAGCGCCAGCCTTGGCGGGACGGTGAGTGCGGCCGGCGGCGTCACTCCTCCTTATATCCGTATTCGGGGATGTTGCCGGTGCTGCCGTAGTATTTGTACGGCAGGAACTTGCCCGACATGGTGATCTTGACCCGGTCGCCCTTGGGATTTGGCAGGCGCTCCATGTGGAAGTCGAAGTCGATCGCCGACATGATGCCGTCGCCGAACTCCTCCTCGATCAGCGCCTTCCAGGCCGGGCCGTTCACCATCACGAGCTCGTAGAACCGATAGATCAGCGGATCGGTCGGCGGCATCGGGGTGCCGCGATAGGGGATCTCGTTGAGCATCGCCTGCTCTGCGTTGCCGAGCCCAAACAGTTCGGCCGCCTTGGCAGCTTG
>DASPZC010000157.1:0-4484 GCA_035636455.1 Xanthobacteraceae bacterium | reverse complement strand
CTGACCCTTGACTGCATAGCCGGGGAAGAGCCGTCCGATGAACAGGCCGGTCGCCTGCTCGAGCGTGATGACCCGCGCGGCCGAAGCGCCGTCGGCAGTCGGCAATCGGATGAAGCGCTCGATCTTGTTGGGAACGCGGATGAGCGCGTTCATCGTCTTGCCGTCGCGCGCGCGCGCGAGATGCAGCGCGACCGAGAAGCCGAGATTGGGGATGAACGGGAACGGATGCGCCGGATCGATGGCGAGCGGGGTCAGGACCGGGAAGATGTGGTGGAGGAAGTGATCCTCGAGCCATGCCTTCTCGTGCTTCGTCACCTCCGGGCCGTCGACCAGGACGATGTTCTCGGCGACGAGGTCGGCGCGCAACTCGCGCCAGCGCGCCTGCTGGTCGCTGGCGAGCCCCGCCACCGCCTCGGCGATGCGGCCGAGTTGCTCGGCCGGCGTGAGGCCGTCGGGGCTCTTGGTCGTGATGCCGGCCCGCACCTGCCCCTTGAGGCCGGCGACGCGGACCATGAAGAACTCATCCAGGTTGTTGGCGGAGATCGACAGGAAGCGGAGCCGTTCCAGCAAAGGATGCCCCGCGGTCTCGGATTCCTCGAGCACGCGGCGATTGAAATCGAGCCACGACAGCTCGCGATTGATGAAGCGCTCGGGACTCTCTTTCAGATCGAGGGAAACGATTCTCGGCGGTGCTGCCCCGGTTTCCATCCGCGCCAGGGCCGGAGCAGATTCTTGAGGTAGAACAATATTTTCCGCGCGATCGACCATGTCGAACCTTAACCAATCCTCAGGTAAAACGAACCGGGCCGAATGACGGGCCGGCGACATGATGGCGCCCGACCCGGGGGTGCCGTCAAGACGGCATCTCTTGCACATGCCTGGCCGGCCGGTTCAACGGGCCTTTTGCGACGGCGGTCCCGGCTTAGCCAAGCTCGGGCCCTATTGTCCTGCCGTCGCCCGCAGATTACATTGATTGCACTGATTGCAACGAGAGCATCATGGCGAGCATTACCGTCCGCAATCTGGAAAACGGCGTGAAGCGCCGGCTCCGCGTCCGCGCCGCCCAACATGGGCGCTCGATGGAGGATGAGGTGCGCCACATCCTGCGCAGCGCGCTCGCGGAAAAGACGCGCGCGCCGACCAACCTGTTTGACGCGATCCGCCGCCGAATTGCTCCCCTCGGAGGCGTGGACCTGGATATCCCTCGCTCCGGGGCTGTGCGCGAACCGCCGCGCTTTGAAGAATGATCGTGCTCGACACCAATGTCCTATCGGAGACGTTGCGTCCCAAGCCGGCGGATTCCGTCAGGCGCTGGATCGAGGCCCAACCGTCGACCAGCCTGTTCACGACCACCATCTGCGAGGCGGAAATTCTTTACGGCATAGCGCTGATGCCGGCTGGCCGGCGCCGCAATGCCTTGGCGCAAGTCGTCGCGGGAATATTTGGTGAAGACTTTTCCGGCCGGATCCTGCCATTCGACAGCGCAGCGGCGCGAGCATATGCCGAGATTGCGGCAACACGGCGAGGCTTGGGTCGCCCCATGGGCGGCTTTGATGCCCAGATCGCCGCCATCACGCGCTCGCGCGGTGCCAGCCTGGCAACGCGAAACGTTGGGGATTTTGCCGACTGCGGGATAACGATCGTCACTCCGTGGGAGGAATAGCGTCGGCGCCGTCGCGCTTGCCGGCCGTCGCCCCGACAGCTATCCGGACAGCTTGCGCGCGCGGCGTCTCGTTCGCGGGCACGCGGGCCTGCGTCGTGCGCGGAAGCGAGCTGCCGTCAAGGCTCGTGTCGTCCCAGGAGATCCGCCGCCAGCGCGCGCGTGACCGGGCGCTGCAGCCGCAGGGCCTCGCGGTCGAGCCGCTCGACGATCGCCCGCGCCGCCGCGAACGAGCGTTCCATGCGGGTCGCGAGGTAGGCGACGAGGCTCTCGTCGACCGCAAGCTGCCGGTCGGCAAAGAGCTTGACCAGGATGGCGCGCAGCAAGGCGTCGTCCGGGGTCCCCAGCTCGACCACCGGAAGCGCGCGCAGGCGCGAGGCGAGATCGGGCACCCGCAGCGTCCAGCCGCTCGGCGGCGACCGCGCCGTCACCAGCACGAAAGCCCCCTCCTCGCGCGCCAGGTTGATCAGGTGGAACAGGGCGCGCTCGTCGACCGCGTCGCCGGAAAGATCCTCGATCACCAGCGCGCCGGTCGAAAGCGCGGCCGGAAGGCTCGCGTGCGCCAGCGCATGGGCGGCCAGGAATCTGGCGCCGGCGAGGTCTGCCCAGATCGCCGCGAGGTGGCTCTTGCCGGACCCTGCGGGCCCCGCCAGCACCACCGCCCGGTCGGGCCAGTCGGGCCAGCACTCGACGAGCCTGAGCGCCGCGGCGTTGGAGGGACCTTCGAGGAAATCCTCGCGGGCAAAACTCTCGTCGTGGCCGAGCGCGAGCGCCAGCTGGCGGGGAGGCGAAGTCGCCATGCGGGTCAGCCGGGCATGGGACCGCGGCCCGCGGCCTCGTCTTTCGCCGCGTCGCCCGTAGCGCCGGCATAGAGCGGGCTTGCCAGATATTGGCGCAGCGCGAAGCGCGTGAGCACGCCGACCGCCGCCGCCAATGGCACGGCGAGAAGAAGCCCGACGAAGCCGAACAAATAGCCGAAGGCGAACAAGGCGAACATCAGCCAGACCGGATGCAATCCGACGCTCTCGCCCACGAGCTTCGGCGCGAGCACGTAGCCCTCCATGAACTGGCCGACCAGGAAAATCCCCACCACCGTGAGGATCGGCGCGTAGTCCGGCCAGAACTGCGCGATCGCGACGCCGGTGCCGAGCACCAGCCCGGTGAGCGAGCCGACAAAGGGGACGAAAGTGATCAGGCCGGACAGCAGGCCGATGAGCACGCCGAAGTTCAGCCCGGCGACCGTCAGCGCCACGGCGTAGAACGAGCCGAGGATGAGGCACACCGCGCTCTGCCCGCGCACGAAGCCGGCGATGGCCTCGTCGATCTCGCGCGCAAGCGCCCGCACGGTCGCGACGTACGGCCGCGGCACCCAACCGTCGAGCGCGGCGATCATGCGCTCCCAGTCGTAGATGAGATAGAAGGCGACCACCGGCGTGACCACCATGAGCGAGAAGATCGAGACGAGCGCCTGCCCGCCCGCCCACAGCGAGCGCAGGAAGGCGGCGAACCAGCCCATGCCCTGCCGCACCAGCTCGCCGACGGATTGGGTGGACTCAAAACCCTCGCCGAGGACCTTGCGCAGCCACGGCCGGTTGGGATCGGTCATCACACCCTGCAGCTTGGCGACGTAATCGGGCAGCTTGTCGATGAAGGCGGTGAGCTGTCCGCCGAGGATCGGCACGACCAGGATCACCAGGACGAGCGCGCCGAGCACGAACATGGCGACGATCAGCAGGGTGGCGATCAGGCGGTTGATGCCGATCTTCTCCAGCCGGTTGGCGAGCGGATCGAGCAGATAGGCGATCGCCATGCCGGCGACGAACGGCAGCAGGACGCCGTGCAGCAGCCACAGCGCGACGACGATCGCGACGACGGCGAGGACCCAGAACCACATCGGCCGCGTCAGGTGCATCCGATCGTCCGCCACACGCGTTCTCTCATCCGATCGCCGCCGTCAGCCCGGGCCGGCCGGCGCGCCCATGTAGCGGATCCATTCGCGCACATAGCCGGCGACCGACAGCAGCGTCAGGGCGGCGACGACGACCATCCCCGCATCGATCGCCCATTGCGCCTCGAAGCGGAAGCCGAGCGCCGCGAGCACGAGGCCGACGAACAGAAATTGCGCGGCGGTGTTGAGCTTGGACACCATGAGCGGCTTGACCGGCAGCGGCCGTCCGACCAGCCACGACAGCATGACCGCGCCGACGATCATGATGTCGCGCGACACCACCAGGATGACGAGCCAGCGCGGGATGTTTCCGTTGATGCCGAGGGTGGCGTAGATCGACACGATCAGCGCCTTGTCGGCGAGCGGATCGAGATAGGCGCCAAGCTCGCTGCTCATGCCGAACCGCTTGGCAAGATAGCCGTCGACCGCATCGCTCAGGCCGGCGGCGAGGAACAGCAGGAAGGCCATCTGCATCCATCCCTGCGCGATCGCCCAGACCATGATCGGCACGGAGAGGATGCGCGCAAGCGTGATGAGATTCGGAATGCTCAAGCGGGCCCCCGGCAGAGCTTGACCATGGCAATAGACCGGCCCGGACGCGTTGCCAAGCGCCGCGCGCGGCGGCCGCGCGGCATTGCGCCGCCGTCGATTCCAACGTAGGACCGCGGCGAGCCGAGGGGTCACCATGCCGCAATTGGGCAAAGGATCGGGCGGCGCGGCTCGGTCGCGGACACGCGAATGAGCCGCAAGCGCGTCGCCGTCCTCATCTCCGGGCGCGGCTCCAACATGGCGGCGCTGATCGACGCGGCCAAGGCGGCCGACTACCCGGCGGCGGTCGCGCTCGTCGTGTCGAACCGGCCCGACGCGGCCGGCAAC
>DASPZC010000156.1:0-4151 GCA_035636455.1 Xanthobacteraceae bacterium | reverse complement strand
TCGACGCCCTCGCGCGCATAGAACCCCAGCGCGTGCGCGGCATAGAACGGCGCGTAGAACACCGCGCGAAAGTTTTCCGCCATCCTGATGCGCATGACAGTGGCTCAGTCCATCGACATGCCGCTGGCCTTGATCGGTCCGGCCCACTTCGCGATCTCGCCCGCGACGAATTTTTGCAGATAGGCCGACGAACGCCGCTCGGGAGCGACCAGATCGGCTCCGATCTCCTCCATGCGCGCCTGCACAGCCGCGGTGCCGAGGGTGGCGAGCGCGGCGGCGTGGAATCGTTGCACGATCGCTGCGGGCGTGCCCTTGGGAAAGAA
This sequence comes from Xanthobacteraceae bacterium, assembly GCA_035636455.1. Classification (GTDB taxonomy): domain Bacteria; phylum Pseudomonadota; class Alphaproteobacteria; order Rhizobiales; family Xanthobacteraceae; genus AP-16. The sequence continues at coordinate 3,828 of DASPZC010000156.1, read as the reverse complement.
AAAGGCGAACCAGTTCGACGCCGAGAAATCGGCCAACCCCTGCTCCTGTGCGGTCGCCAGGTCGGGCAGCCGCGGCGAGCGCGCGCGCGAAAACGTGGCGATCGCCTTGATCGTCCTGCTCTCGATCTGGGCGATGGCGATCGGCGAATCCGGGCACTGGTAGTCGATGCGGCCGGCGATCAGATCCTGCATGGCCGGAGCGGCGCCGCGGTAGGGAACGTGGGTGACGTTCACCCCGATCGCCGCGTTCAACAGCATGCAGGCGAGATGGCTCGCCGAGCCGGCGCCGCCCGAGCCGAATTGCATCTTCGCCTGATGCGCCTTCGCATAGGCGGTGAACGCCGGCAGATCATCGGCCGGCAAATCCTTGCGCGCGAGGAGGAGCAGCGGCGTCTCGGCGATGAGCATGACCGGCGCGAAATCGGTCGCCGCGTTGTAGAGCGGCGCCTTGTAGAACGTCTGGTTGGCCGCGTGGGTACCCAGGTTGCCGAGGACGAGCTGATAGCCGTCCGGCGCCGCCTTGGCGACCCGGGCGGAGCCGGCCATGCCGCCGGCGCCGCCGACGTTCTCGACGATCACCTGCTGGCCGAGGAACTCGGACAGGCCCGACGCGAGGATGCGGCCCACCGCATCGGCGGGGCCGCCGGCCGCGAACGGGACCACCATGGTCACCGGCCGGGTCGGCCAGTCCTGCGCCGCGGCAGGAAGCGACACGCAGACCAATGCCGCAGCGGCGGCGGTCCGAACGGCGAGCGTGCTCACCCCCACAGCTCCCTGCTCGCCAGCCGCGCGCCTGCGACCAGCGCCTCGAGCTTCGCCCACATGATCGACGGGTGCACCCGGCGGTGGAACGGCCCTTGCGCGAAGCCGCAATCGGTGCCGGCCATCACGTTCTCGCGCCCGAGCGCGCGGGCGAGCCGCACGATGCGCTCGGCCACCAGCTCCGGATGCTCGACGATATTGGTCGCATGGCTGATCACGCCGGCGATCAGGATGCGTGCCGGCGGCATCTTCACGTCGCGCCACACTTTCCATTCGTGCTCGTGGCGCGGGTTGGCGCCTTCGATCACATAGGCGCCGACGCGGACCTTGAGGATCAGGTCGACTATGTCCTTGAGCGGCACGTCGGTCGTGTGCGGCCCGGGCCAACTGCCCCAGCACACGTGATAGCGCATCTTCTCTTCCGGGATGCCGTCGATGGCATGGTTGAGCACCTCGACGTGGCGCGCCACCCAGTTGCGGTAGTCGGCAAAGCTCGCGGGCGGGACCATGCGGTCGTAGGTGACGACGGCGCGGGCATCGTCGAGCTGCAGAATGAAACCGGCGTCGACGATCATGCGGTACTCGGTCCGCATCGCCTCGGCGATCGCGGCGAGGCAGGCTTCATCGTTCGCGTAATATTCGTTCTTTCGGTCCGGGATCACGCTGGCCGGCGCCGCGACCGGCAGGAACGCCTCCTCGACCTTCACCGCCTTGAGCGCGGCGCGGAAATTATCGATGTCGCGTTGAAGCTCCGCTTGGCCCGTATAGGCGATCGGGCCGACGCAGACGGAATCCGTCGTGGTTGCGCGGCCGTCGCGCCTGTCGAGTTCCTCGTAGAATTCCGGGAAGCGCTCGCGATCGGCGCCACGCGCGAACGGATCGGCGCCGTGGATCGGCCGGCGCTCGAATCCGCTCAGGCGCTCGAGCACGTATTGCGACCAGCTGATCGATTTGCCGAACTCGCCGTCGCTCACCACGTCGAGGCCGGCCTGCGCCTGATGGCGCGCGATTTCGGCGACCGAGTCCGCCAGGCACGCGTCGTACGCCGCCCGATTGAACGGCTTGCCAGCCTGCTTCAGGCGCAAGAATTGCTGCAGCGGCTCGGGCCGGATGAGGCTGCCGACATGGGTGGTGAGGATGCGGTCCGTGCTACGTTTCATGGCCGGTCTTATGCCGCACGGTCGAGCCGCTGTCGACGTTGGGCATGATCCCGGCGGACAGCGATCCATGCTGGAGGATACACATCGTGGGCGACACGTTCGATCCCAAGCAATTCCGCATCGCCGAGCCGCGCGGCTTCGCCGACCTCAAGGTCGGCGAGACGTTCCGCTCGCCGAGCCGCACGGTCAGCGAGGCGCATTTTTCCCTGTTCCAGGCCTTGTCGGGCGACAACCACCCGATCCATTACGACATCGAGTATTGCCGGGCGCGCGGCTATCCGGGCCTGCTCGCGCACGGTTTCCAGGTGCTCGCCTTCACGGCGGCGGGCGCCGGCAGCTTCGCGCACGTGATCGGCGATGCGCTCATCGGATTCGTCGAGCAGTCGGCGAAGTTTTTGAAGCCGGTCTATCCCGGCGACACGCTCTATCCGCAGCTGACCGTCACGGCGCTCGCGCCGCAGCGAACGACCGGCCTCGTCGTGATGGCCGCGAGCCTGCACAACCAGCGCGGCGAGTTGGTCCTCAGCGGCGAGCACAAGTACCTGCTGCGCAAGTAGCCGCATTGTCCGGCAAAAGCCTGCCCCGGACTCGATCCGGGGTGGGCACCGGTTTGCCGTAGAAAATGCTACCAAATCAAGAGTCCGTCGTCGCGGCCGTGCGTGCTAGTCTTGCGCCCCGCCCGCCCCGGCCGCATCCCCATTTCGGAGGACCACGTGCCTCAAATGTCCGGCAAACGCGCCTTCCTCGAGCTGCTCAAGCAGGAGGGCGTGGAGACGATGTTCGGCAATCCCGGCACGACCGAACTGCCGCTGATGGACGCGCTCGCGGTCGACAACGAGATGCGCTACGTGCTGGCGCTGCAGGAAGCGGCCGTGATGGCCATGGCGGACGGCTATGCCCAGGCGTCGGGCAAGCTCGCCGTCGTCAACCTGCACGTCGCGCCCGGCCTCGGCAATTCCATGGGCATGCTCTACGACGCCCAGAAGGCCGGCTCTCCCATCCTCGTCACCGCCGGCCAGCACGAGCAGAGCTTCAACGTCACCGAGCCGATCCTGTGGGCGGACCTGCCGGCCATCGCCCGGCCGCTGGTCAAGTGGGCGAGCGAGGTGCATCGGCTCGCCGACCTGCCGCGCGTGGTGCACCGCGCGGTGAAGACCGCGCTCGCGCCGCCGACCGGGCCGGTGTTCCTCTCGCTGCCCGGCGACATCCTCAATGGGGAAGGCGACCTCGACCTGATGACGCCGACCCGGGTGGCGCCGCGCGTGCGCGGCGACCGCGCCGCGATCGAGCAGGCGGCGGCGCTGATCGCCAAGGCGGAGCGTCCCCTCATCATGGCGGGCGACGCGGTGGCACAGGGCCGCGCGCACGCGGAGCTGGTCGAGCTGGCCGAACTGATCGGCGCGCCGGTCTACGCGGAATCGGTGCCGAGCACGGCCTCGTTCCCAGCCTCGCACCCGTTGTTCCGCGGATCGATGGTGCGGCTCGCCCACGCGGTGCGCGCCGTGCTCGACCAGTACGATCTCCTGCTCTCGATCGGCGGCGATCTCTTCACCTGGTCGCTGCCGTACAAGTCCGAGCCGATCCCGCCCGGCATGCCGGTCATCCATCTCGACATCGATTCGTGGGAGCTGGGCAAGAACTATCCGGCCGAGGTGGCGATCCTCGGCGATGCCAAGGCGACCTTGCCCGACCTCACGGCCGCGGTGCGCGAGCGCATGACGAGCGGCATGCGCGCGCGGGCGGCCGAGCGGTTCGAGGGCGCCAAGAAGGCGACGCTCGCCGAACGCGACGCGCTCAAGGCCAAGGCGCGCGCCGCCGCGTCGGCGGTGCCGGTGCAGCCGCTGGCGCTGATCGAAGCGATCGGCGCCATGCTGCCCAAGGACGCGGTGGTGATCGACGAGGCGGT
>DASPZC010000155.1:0-4446 GCA_035636455.1 Xanthobacteraceae bacterium | reverse complement strand
CTCGGCTTCGGCCAGGCCGACGTGGTGGTGGCGGTGCCGCAGGCGTGGATCGACGTGCGCACCATGGCGGATCTCGACGACGTCGCCACCGCGTTCCGGCTGCGGCACGACCGCAAGATGCGCGTCGCCACCAAATACGTGAACCTCACACGCGCGTTCTTCGCCCGGCACGGCATCATCGACTATCGCATCGTCGAGAGCCTGGGCGCGACCGAAGGCGCGCCCGCGGCCGGCACCGCCGAGCTGATCGTCGACATCACCACCACCGGGGCGACCCTCGCCGCCAACGCCCTCAAGGTGATCGAGGACGGCGTCATCCTGCGCTCGGCCGCGAACCTCGTCGCCGCGCGCGGCGCGGCCTGGGGCGCGGACGAGCGCGCGGCCGCCCGGCTGATGCTCGACCGCGTCGCCGCCCAGGCGCGCGCGGGCGCGTTCCGCGAGGTGCGCACGCGGTTGGCGACGAGCGACACCCGCCTCCTCGCCGCCGCCACGGAACGGTTCGGCGCGCTCGCGCCGCTCGGCGGCGCGAGCGAGACCAACGCGCTCACCCTGCACTGCCCGCCCGACAAGGTGCACGCGCTCGCGAGCTTCCTGCGCGAGCACGGCGCCGACGCGGTCTCGGTGACCAGCCTCGACTACGTGTTCACGCGCCACAATCAGCTCTATGCCCGGCTCGAAGCGGGGCTTGCTGCGGGCTGATCAGGACAGCCGCGCGGCGTCGCGGGCCTTGGGGTGGCGGGCGCGGAACACGACGAAGTGCGACATGGAAAAATTGAGCACGAAGCTCACCAGGATGGCACACGCCTTGGCGACCAGCACCGGCGCGAACTGCGCCACCGCCACCAGCGCGGCGGTGTTGCCGATGGCGCCGAGGATGCCGGACGCCACGAACGCCGCGTAGGCCTTGAACCGCAATCGCCGTCCCGACTCCGCCGCGAAGGTGATGAACGAATTCATCACGTAGGAGCCGGTGACCGCGATCGACCAGGAAAATATGTTCACGGCCACGAGCGTGACGTTGCCCGCGTGGTCGGGCGTTTCCGCCAGCAGCGACAGCGTCAGAAAGAAGACGCCGGCGTCGATCGCGGTGTTGATCAGGCCGATGAGCGCGAAGCTCGCAGCCTTGAGGCTGATGGCGCGATCATGCCAGGCGGCGACGAGGCGATGGACGAGGCGCTTGGGCAGCGAGGCGTCGGTCATGGGCGCACCGCTTAGCACGTCGCCGCAGCCTCGCCGAGCCCCGGGAACAACGGGCCGGCGCGACAGCGATGCCTGATTGCGATATACAAACGGCATGACCGCGACAGCTTCATCGTGGCCGGCCGACGCGTCGGCGCGGCCGGCGGCGCCGGCGCCCGGGCTCTCCATCGTCGTGCCGCTGCACAACGAAGCGGCCGGGCTGTCCGGCCTGCACGGGCGCATCGCCGAGGTCGCCGGGCGGCTTAATGCCGCGCGCGGCCTCGCGGTCGAGATCGTCTACGTGGACGACGGCAGCGGCGATGAGACGCTCGAGGTCGCCCGCGGCCTGCCGGCCGACGGCTGCGACATCCAGGTGCTCTCGCTGTCGCGCAATTTCGGCAAGGAAGCCGCGCTGCTCGCCGGCCTCGATCATGCCCGGCTCGGCGCCGTGCTGTTCATGGACGGCGACGGCCAGCATCCGCCCGGCCTGATCGAGACGCTGGTCGGCCATTGGCTCGATGGCGGCTTCGACGTCGTCTATACCGCCAAGGCGCACCGCGAGAACGAGCCGCTGACGCGGCGGCTCGGCGTCAAGACCTTCTATGCGCTGCTCAATTGGGGCGCGCGCCACAAGATCCCGGAGGACGCCGGCGACTTCCGCCTGCTCTCCCCGCGCGCCGCGGCGGCGCTGCGCCAGTTGCCGGAGCGCAACCGCTTCTTCAAGGGGCTCGCCAGCTGGATCGGCTTCCGCCAGAAGCGGGTCGACTACGAGCCGGCGCAACGCGCGCATGGGCGCACCACGTTCAGCCTGCCCTCGCTGTTCGGCCTGTCGATCGAGGGGCTCACGTCGTTCTCGGTGGCGCCGCTGCGGCTCGCCAGCCTGCTCGGCGTCGTGCTCGCGGCGAGCGCGCTGGTGTTCGGCGCCTGGATCGTGATCGAAACCCTGATCTACGAGCAGACGGTGCCGGGCTATCCCTCGCTCGTCGTCGGCCTGATGGTGCTGGGCGGCGTGCAGCTCGTGATGATCGGCATCATGGGCGAATATATCGGCAAGATTCTCTCGGAGCTGAAGCAGCGGCCGGTCTATTTCGTCGCCGAGCACAGCGTGAAGCGCGCGGATGCGGCGCGGCACGAGACGACGGAGCCGGCGCGCACGGCCGCCGAATGAGGCAATGGGCACGACAGAGGACGGAGGACAGACGACAGAGGACAGAGAACAGGCGACAGATACTGCGCCCGTACGTGCTCTGTCCTCTGTCCTCCGTCCTCTGTCATCTGCGCAGCGCCGCATCTGGCTGTGCGCCGACGATTACGGCGTCGCGAGCGGCGTCAACCGCGCGATCCGCGACCTCATCGTGCGCGGCCGCCTCAATGCCACCTCGGTCATGGTAGCGGCGCCGAGCTTCGCACGGCCCGAGGCGGTGGCGCTCGCGATCCTCAACAGCGGCGCGCCGCGCGCGGCGATCGGCCTTCATCTCACGCTCACCGCGCCGTTCCGTCCGCTGAGCAAGGATTTCGCGCCGCTGCGCGACGGCGCCTTTCCGCCGCTCGAAACTCTGATGGGAGCGGCGCTGGTGCGGCGGCTCGAGCGCACGCGGCTTGCCGCCGAGATCGCGGCGCAGCTCAAGGCCTTTGCCGCCGCCTTCGGCCGGCCGCCGGATTTCATCGACGGCCACCGGCACGTGCACCTGTTGCCGCAGGTGCGCGAGGAGGTGCTTCTGGCGGCGAAGCATCAGGCGCCCGACGCCTGGGTGCGCCAGTGCGGCGGCGCGCGGACGCTCGTCACGCGACTGGGCGACCCCAAGGGACTGCTGATCGATTTGCTGAGCCGCGCCGTTCGCGCCCGCGCCCGGGCGCTCGGCGTGCCGACCAATCCGGCCTTCGCGGGGACCTATAATTTCACCAGCCGCGCGGATTTCGCCGCCGCGTTCGCGCGCTTCCTCGCGGGGATGCCGGACGGCGGCGTGGTCATGTGCCATCCCGGCCACGTGGACGACGAGCTCAAGCGGCTCGACCCGCTCACCGATTTGCGTGAGCAGGAATATGCCTATCTCGCCGGCGATGCATTCCCGGCGATGCTCGCCGCGCAAGGCGTCGTGCTGCATTAGAGCATGATCCCGAAAAGTGGATACCGGTTTTCGGAAAAGATCATGCTCCAACAATAAGATAGAGTGGGGATGACGATTCGAAGAAAAGTCATCCCCGCTCTAGCGCCGCCGCGAGCGAAAATGTCATCGCGCCGCCATTCCGCCGCGCCAAAGTGACCCCCATATGCTCGGCCAGGGAACAGAGGAGGCTGCGATGACACCGCAGGAACGTGAGCTTATCGCCGAGCTGTTCGACCGCCTTGCCGCGCTCGAGACGGCGCCGCGCGATCCGGACGCCGAACGGGTGATCGCCGACGAGCAAAAGCGCGCGCCGCACGCGATCTACCCGCTGGTGCAGACCGTCCTGGTGCAGGACGAGGCGCTCAAGGCGGCGAATGCCCACATCCAGGATCTCGAGGCGGCGCTCGGCCAGCCCGGCGGCGCGCAGCCCGCGGGCGGCTTCCTCGACAACATGCGCAACACCCTGTTCGGCCGGCGCGAGGCGCCGCGCAGCTCGGTGCCGTCGGTCACTCCCGGCGCGGCGCCGGGCTTCCGCTCCGAGCCGGCCCATGCGCCCGGTCCGGGCCCCTATGCCGCGCCGCCCGCGGCCGGTTACGGCGGCGGCTACGGCGGCTCGTTCCTCGGCACCGCGGCGGCGACCGCCGCCGGCATGATTGGCGGCGGGCTCCTGCTCGACGGCATCCGCTCCACCCTGGGCGGCCATCGCGGAGCTTTTGCCCCCGCGTTCGACCATCTCAGCTCGGGACGCGCGTCCGACCAGGGCTCGCCCTGGGCCGGCGGCGGCTCGGACGACCTTGCCCGCCAGGCCGGTCTCGACGACATCGGCCGCGCGCCGGGCGGCTCGGGCGAGGCCGCGCAGGGGCGCGCCGCCGGACTGTTCGACAATGCCGCGGGCGAGACGGACGGCGACGATGATGCCGGTGCCGGCACCGACGATGACGGCGACTCCGGCGACGATTTCGGCGGCGGCGGCGGCGATTCGGACGTCGGCTGACGGCTGTCTCAGCCGGCGACCGCTTCCATGACTTCCTTGGGCCGCCGTTGGATGGCGAGCAGATAGGCTGCGGCCGGCGCATCCGGATGTCGCCGGCCCTGCTCCCAATTCTTCACGGTGGCAAGAGGGATGCGATAAGCAACCGCGAAACGATGCTGAGACATC